>JBBUAA010000001.1:0-10351 GCA_038061075.1 Patescibacteria group bacterium
CGGCAGCCTCGGCCGCGCTCTTTTTCTTCGATTCCCGTGCGCTCTTCTATCTTGCACTGATACTTCTGGCATTGGGCACCCTCTACTGGCTCGCCCGCAAAGTCCGCCGTCCGCAGTCCTGATTGCGATAAGTACACCACTTCCTTACTTGCGCAAGTAAGGAAGTGGTGACGACGCGCGGTAAGGTCTTCGGCGGAGCATCAAACTTTCCGGCGGAGGATGATGGTGTGTATGACTACCCAAAGGATGGTAATGATGAGAAAAATAATGCCGAAAAGATGTGCTACCGTTAATCTCTCCTGAAATCCGATCCCACCCGAAGATACGGGGGTAAATGCGAGCGCAGCCGTCGTCACAACAAGGTACACGGCTGCAAAAATACTCCAACGCTTTAGAGTCTCAAAGCGAGCAAAGAGAATAATGACGGCGGAAACTATAAGCCACTGACCATAAGCGATCATGGGATTCCCGATTGCCCCTTGGGCAACTTCAGCACAATGACCAACCCATGAATCGCAAACCCCAATATCCCACGCGTGCCATCGAAGAATGTAACCAATTGCCCATACTAAAATAGCTATTCCAAGCGGCAAAATCTTCCAAATATTGTTTCTGAGAAAAATCATAGTCCGATAACAAAACGGATAATGTTTCTTGCTATTTTATATGCGCGCGACCACCACCTCTCCCCTGCAGGATTAGCCGGAGACGACGTTCCCGCAAGACTCGCCGCCACACCTGCTACAAGTTTAACATTGTTTGCGGTAGCATCTTGCCGCTCCGCGATAACTAGCGGTTTTGGAGAAGCGGCAGCAACAATCTTCTTGACGGCTAGAGTCGGCTGCTTCATTTGAGAAGAAGTGGCGGCAATTTCCGGTGAAGAGGTCGCCGCTGGTGGAGTCCTTGTTGCTTCCGGAGTGCTCGTAGAGGTTGATGTCGCCGTTGCTGTGATAGTGACGATCGGACCATTCCCTCCTCCGCCTCCACCCCCGGGTTGTGGTTGCGGCACCGGTGTCCCCGACACCTCCTCCTCATCGGCGACAAAGTCTTCGTACATAACAACGCCGCCGGGCGGGAGAATCGTGTCGGTCACTCCGTCGCCATCCGTATCAATGGAAAGGTCCGACGCGCCGGAAATACTGCCTCCGGCTGACATACTCATACTGATCAACGTTTGCGGCTGCACGGGAATGTTCACAAATGTCGTCGAGGCTACGGTCACATTACCCGTCATTTCATCTATATCAAATGTTGCGAAACCCGATTCCTGTCCGTCGAGTACGATATTGACCGGTGTCGAGCCGTCGGAGAATACATACTGCACTTCACCGAATTGGTCGTAGTACGTACCCGGAATGTTGTTTTCCACAAAGCTCACGACCGTCCCGTCGGGAAGCGTCGTCGTAGCGATGCCTGTGTGATTGCTCGAACTATCGTACAGGTCGAGAGAGACCGGTGAGTGGACGCGATATACGAGATGTTTTGTGTTCGCAAAAAATGGTGCAATGGTTGTTATGGTACTCGGAAGTAAACTCGTATCGTCTCTGAGTATCTTGTCAATCAGACTGTCAATATTGGCAGCACCCATAATACTTGCATGATTAACCTGCGTATGGGTACGGTTATAATCGGCAATGTTGAAGTAGTATTTAGTACCAGTTCCCGCGTGCGCGCTGGCAACGATAACCGTACCGTCTCCTTCGAGGAGTGGGTCTGCCTTCATTACCAAATGCGGATCGCCTGTTAGACAAGAAAATGGGCAGCTGTCGACGTACTTGATAGTTCCTGGTGTCTCGATCCCAACCCCCGCTATCTCGTACAGTTCCACCCCATCTGGCGGCTCCCAGTCATCCAAGTCCGCATGGAGCGCTTCCGCTTGGGTCAAGAGATCATAATTCAGTACGTTGAGTGCATCGGTATTGTCTGCCGCCGGTTTGCTGCGCCCCTCAAGTCCGAGCAGGAGCTCCCGAAGCTTCGAGTATGAGTTTATGGATCCTCCGTATGCGGCATGGAAGCCATCGCCTGTCGTTGCCTCATTAGAAAATTCCACAGGGGGTGTTGCAACGTCGTAAAAATACTTTTCAGATGGAAGAAGATTGTATGCGGCAGGCAAATTCTCGGCGAGCGTACGGGCAGTCGAAGTCTTTACGATAATGCCGGAGAGAAGCGCCTCCTGGTATCCATGCAACAATACCGCGATTGCTTTCGGTGTCCCCGTCTGCGGCACGCCGACGAATATTATTTTGTCGACCAGATCTTCCTCTCCCGTCTCTCCGAGTTTATTCATCAACGCTTTCGTGAGAAGCCCGCCATTCGAATGCGCAACGATTGTGACCTTTCCGCTCTTGGAAGTCCCCGCGAGGCGTTTCAATTCCTGAATGATGTACGGTGTATCGGTCGCGGTGAGATACGAAATGCGCTCCCCTGTTTGCGCACCCTTTTCCAGAATGTCGTCGGGATCAAGCCGCCAATCGTATGGAACATCCGACCATGCATTGATGATCCCCGCATCCACTTCACTTTTCATGAACTTGGAGAATGTTCCGTATACATCGCCATTTCCGAAAGAGAAATGTGAGTCCAGAATATCCCGCGTGTAGATATCGCTCCGGACACTTGTACCATCGGGATTCATAAAAAGATCCTCAACATCGCTATTCGTATTCGGCTCCCACAGTTGATCTTCGCAATTGACCACACAGCCTGGAGGATGTGCCTTGTACAGACGACTGGCTTTGACGCCGGGCAAGAAGAGCACGTTGGAGAAACAATCCTCTGTGCAAGGCGGCGGGCCGTCGTTGATGTACTCGAAGGTGGCCTCGAAAGTCATGGATGTTGGGCCAAATATGTTCGGCGAACCATGGTAGGCGAGCCACGCGGCGAGGTCGTCGTCGGTATAGGGTGACGTCGTCTCTATCCCGGTAGCCTCATCGTATACACTCTTCGTCTCCGGCAATTCGGCGGCAAAGAACAGGTAGGTACCGGAAGGAGTTGCGGCGTCTCCGAGGAACGGCATTGAAAGCGTGAGGGTGTGCGTGCTTGTGGCGCTCGCACTGAACGACACGTGTGCGAGGTCGTAATTCCCTCCGCGTACTGGCACTCCCCCTTCCAGAGCAAACGTATCGGGGTCTATGCGGGCAAGGACGTATACGCCGCGGGATTGCGGAACGTCACGAAACCATTCCCTAAGTTCAGTTATTGTCCATTCTCCATCGACACTCGTGAGTTTGGAAGAAGACGCCGTAATCGGTGGCGGTGGCGTGAAAATATCATCCGGATTACCGTCGTACAGAGAGAACCCCGCATGTTGCGCATGGAACGTCGGCTCAAAGGTAATCATTATCTCCTGCGCGTGCGCGCCAAATGGCATCAGGAAAACTACCGCGCAAAAGATGTAGATGAGAGATGTTTTTCGGGACATGCCGATAAGATATCACAAAATCAACGACCGTCTTCAATCTCGAAAATATAGCGTCAAAACCGCCCGCCTACCGGCAGGCAGGCAACATTCCCGTATCCCCAAATTGCTCACGGTCGGAAGAAATTTGGGATATACGCTCTCATCCCTTTTTTTACACCATGGTGTAAAATTTGGGATGCTCCAAAAAAGGAGGAGGGAAAATTACTTGAGCCGCTTCAATTCCGCGTCGAGCCTTTCGACGAGCGCCTTGTTGCCGAGCTTCTTCGCGGCATCACGCGCCAGTGTGTAGTTTGCGCGTGCATTTTCAGTATCCCCCTTCGAATTGTAGTAACCGGCGAGCGCAATGAGTACGTCAATACCTTCCGTCGTGCTCACTTTGCCAAGGGCCTCATTCAAAATATCCACTGCCCGTGTGCTGTCTTGCAGGTAGACGTAGCGGTACATGTCGTGAAGGTCGAGGTAATTGATGGGGAACTCCGGGGCGGTCTTGATGGCACTCAAATAATATTGCTCGGCTCGCGGGTAATCCTTGGCCTCGTGGAAATAGTATTCGCCCAGATTGTGGAGCGGGACGGAGTCTGTCGGATATGTTGCCGCCAGATATTCCCATATCTCGACGGCGCCGTCGAAATCGCCCGCCGTCTTGTACCGGATAGCGAGGTCGAACCACGCTACAGCTTTCGTGGGGTCCTCACGGAGTTCCGACTTCAGTTTTTCCACGCTCGCCACGAGGAGAGCGCGCACGTCTTCCGGCAGGTCCGCGGAGATAGAAAGTTCTTCGTCGAGCGAGGGCGCCCGCGGCTCCCCTATCTGTATGGCCCCCGTGTACAGAAGTGCCACGCCGATGACGGCGAGGCCGAGTACGACCGCGCCTACGATAACGCCATTGCTTTTCCAAAACGGCTCCATAGACGCCATATTGTATATGCGGAAGGCCCCCAACGCAAAACCCGCCCTTTCTTTCGAAAGGGCGGGTTTGCTGCTCATGTTGTCGCCTGTCTGCGTGCGTTAGACGCACAGGCAGGCCACGAGCGTCCCGAGAATCGGAGGCTCAAGAGTCAACCGTGGGTTGAGTCTCAAGTGTCCGGATTACCGGAAGAGGATCGTCGAGTCCGTGCCTCCTGACGAGAGACCGGCGACACCGAATCCGTTCGTCCAGTCGTTGTTCGCGAACGCCGGCGTCGTAGACGTCGAGTTCGGCGACCAGATGAAGTCATCGTTGCCGTCCAGATCGATGACAGCGGCTCCGGCCAAGCGGACCGTAGTCGCGAGAGCGGGATACGCCGAGTCACCGGAGACCTTCGTCGAGATAGAGCCGGACCAGTTCGTCGTTCCGTTGGTTCCCGTCACGTCGGCAACGAGCTTGAAGTAGCGCGTCGCACCTGCGGGAATCGTCAGAATCGCAGAGAGCTGGAGCTCCGTGTCGCCGTTCGCGGCAACAGCGTCGTTGATGGTCGCAACCACCTGACCGTCGGTGAAGCCCGATACGGGACCCGTGAAGTCGGAGTTCGTGTACGCGTAGACCTTGAGGTTAGTCAACGTCGTCGTACCGTTCGCCGCCGAGCCCGTGGAAGTCGCGATGTTCGCGACGACCTGATAGAGGCTCACGTCGCCCTTCGCATCAGCACTGACGCTGAAGCGGTAGAGGTCCATGGTGCCTGAAGTGAGGGCCGTGCTCGGGACCGCTATTTTCGCAACGGTCGGGAGCGAGCGGAATACGCGCACGCCGTCGACTGCCGTGTCCGCGCTCGCCGTCCTGTTGGTCGTCTGACCGGAAGACTGGCCGATAGCGCGCGTGCCCGTCGAGTCATCGTCGTCGTAGTCGACTTGGATGAAGGCACCCGCTGTACCCGCCTGGCTCGTACCCTGCAGAGCGAGGTCGCCCTTCACGGTGAGGGTCTTTGAACCGTTCGCCGGAATGATGACCGTACTGCTCAAGGTCGAGGTCGCGTTCCTGTTGGTGCCGCTGAAGAATGCGGTGCCGACTTGTGTCGCGCCGTCCCAGATCGTGACCTGCGTGAGGTCCGCCGGAGAAGACGATGCGACAGCGTTGGACATCTGGAGAGCAACTCTCTCAAGACGCATCGCTTCGTTGGTGCCGTTGAAGCGCAGAGCGCCCAACACCACGTTGGTGCTTCCCGCAGCCGCAAGCGCGTACGCCGGGCTTGAGGAATCAATAGCGACCGTGAGAGCGCCGCTTGCCGTGATGGTCATGAGGTTTCCGAGAGTGTCCGTTGTAGCCGGAACGGTCGGAGTAATCGTCTGCGTCGAGGCGACGCCCGTACCGGTGAATGAAGCGTTGAGCGTTGTGCCATCGCCATTCAAGCCCCAGTTGACTGTGCCGACAGAGCCCGAAGGAATGTCACACTTGATCGTCACGTCCTTGCCCGTGCCTTTGGGGACGACGAGGGCCGTGTCGAACGTAAATGTGGTGTCCGTAAGGTCAGTTGTCGGATTGATGGCGGTCGAGTTCAAGCGCGTCGCTCCGTCGTACGCGAAGCAGTTCGTCGGGTCTTCACCCGTTCCGAGGCTGCCTTCGTCGTAGAGGAACTTTCCGGAATTGAAGCGCACGTCCTCACCCGACTGGTTCGCGTCGAACTTTATCGAGGAGAGCGTGAAGCCCGAGACTCCCGCAACGATCGTCTGCGCCGCAGGCGAGCCGTTGATGGAGAGCGCGACTGCGCCGCCCTTGACCGTCATGATGTTGGCCGTGACGATGTTCGAGAGAGCCGAAAGCGAGACCGTGTTGCCGGTCGACTGACCGGTCGCGTTGGACCAGTCGGTAGACGGGGTCGTTGAAGCCTGGATCGTATCGTTGTTGGCGAAGTCGGTCCCGATCTGGCCCTTCAGGGTAAAGACGTGGCGGCCTGTCGGGAACGTCACCGTGTCGGTGAACGTCACCTTGGAAGCCAACGCAACGCCGTTTACCGGCCCTGCAACGACCGCGCCGTTCTCATCCACGAGCGAAACGTTCGTGAGGTCAACTGCGTCGGCTGTCGCCGAGGTGTTACCGAAGTGGAAGATGAGGCTTTGGATCGAGATCGGCTCACCCTTCACGTCCATCGCGAATCCGCCCAAGATCTGGTTCGGAGACGCTTCGACGACGTTCTGGGCTGTGACCTCGTTCGCGCGCGAGAGCGATGTGACCGTACCCGCGTTAATCGTGAACTGCGAACCGGAGAAGAACGGACTGCCGGCGGTGAATTCCGTAGCCGTGCTTACCGTTCCGCTTTCGCTCTGCGTCGGTGTGATGCCGTACCCGTAGGTACCGCCGACCGCAAAGATGTCCGTGGCCTTGTAGAGGTCGAAGATGACCGTACGGGCAGGACCGCCGACGATGTCAAACTTCGCAACGAACTCCTTCTGGAGTCCCTTGAGAATTTGAATACCGTTGCCGGGGAAGACCGTCGTGAAGTACTTGCCGTCCGAGGAGACGGTCGTCGGGTACGTCGTACCATCGACGGTCGTCACTACGTTGGCGAGGTCGCTCGCCGCCGCAGAACCGGACTGGTTCCAACGGATTGACTTGACCCATACATCTTCTGCGGCCCCTGCCTGCGCGCGAACGCCCGCGCCGACACGACCTGTCGTGCCGATGGATTCATTCGCTTGCGCGGAGTCGAGGTCCGTCGGACCAACCGTCATCGCCAACGTGCCGACCGCGAGGGTCGAGTTGACCGTCTGCTGTGCGCCCGAGATAGGGAGCGAGCCGGAGACCGCGACGCTGGTGTTGATGCCGATGACCGAGACGCCGACGACCTGACCCGAGTAATCATTGAGGTCAGCCGCCATGTTGCCCGCGACCGTCAGAGTCTTTGTCTGGCCGGGATTCAAGGTGAAGCTGTCGCCGACCACCGCCTGGTGGTTGGAGTTGAGTGTCTTGGAATTGCCGATCTGCGTACCCGTCTCATCCACGAGGACGAGGCCGGAGAACACAGCGTCAGCTGCGAGACCGACACGCTGTACCGTCACACCCGTAATCGTTACCACTGCACCGGAATTGTTGGTGAGGGTGAACGCCGTCAGGGGAACCCGCGCTGCGCTTTCCGGAGCGAGCGAGTTTGCCGGTTGTGCGGCCGGAGCGACCGTGATGCCGGGACCCGTCGGTGTCGGAGTCGGTGTCGGAGTCGGAGTCGGAGTCGGTGTCGTCGCGCAGAGGCTGTTGGCCTTCGCGCGCGAGACCGGACCCCAGTACCCAGCCGTCGGCGTGATGCCGTTGGCCGCCTGGAAGACAGAGACTGCCGCCTTCGTCTTTGCGCCGAAGTACGACGATTCGTTACCCGGAGAGCCCGCGCCCGTTGCCGAGACCTGTGCTCCGTGGGTGTTGAGGAATTGCTGTGCCGCCATCACTTGAGCCCCCGTTGAACCAACGGTGAGGTTCTGCGTGAAGGTGGTGCAGCTTCCGACGGACGTTGAACCGCCTTGAAGTGCTGAAATCTGTGCGAGCAATGCCTGTATCTGCACCTGAAGATCAGAGATGACATCCGCTTTCGCCGGCGTGGCGAACGCGAACGCAAATCCGAAGATCATGGCAACAGCCACGAGCACTGTCGCAACATTCTTTGTTGCTAATGCTTTACTCATAGTTTTCATTTTACTCTTTCATCCAGCCCCAGTTTTGATTTTGATTTGAAAATTCATCCAAAGCAAAACTGGAGCTGGACCGCACACACATCTTTTCGACGAGAGTGTGTCTGCGTTTGCGTGCCTTCTAATAACTAATAACCGAAGACAAACTAATAATTTTGCTAGCCCTTCCACCGCCACGATGGCGGGGTCAGGATTAGCAGTAAGGAATTTGGTCCGTCGTGCATCCGTGCGGCATTTTCGGGACGATACAGAATTTCTGACTACTGAACTGAAGTACAGACAGATGATGTTCATCTGCCGTACATGAACTCATGAACTACTATTGACAAGCTCACAGGCGAGTCTAACGCCTGCGCAATATTTATACCCCTATGAAAATGTCAGAGAACTAAACAGAGAGCACGCTTTGCCGCTCCTGCTTCTTAATGCAATCTCGGTCGAGACGCATCGGCACAATTATATACCAGCAGGCTTACGGCGCTATGCGGCGCGAAACTCCGTTTTGTGGATAACTCATGGCCAAAAAAGCGCCCAAAAGGGCTTCGGCGCGCTTCGATCTGAATCACGAGTTACCGGCACAGAATATCCTCCCGCGGAACAAGAGTCAACTAGGGGTGACGACGCCGTAGAGAAAACCTTACGGGCGACGTAGGGTGAGAGAAGAGAGCATGTACTCATGTTCTCTTCCGAGCCGAGGAGCCCGAAACCGCCGAAAAGGCCGGTTTACGGCGACGTAGGGCGAGAGAAGATAAAATGAGTGGCTATATTCCGATACAAAAACCCCTATCCGGCAAGTGAGTACCGGCTCCAGCGCTTGGAACCTTCTTTTTTCACCTTCCCCCCTGCAGTCAGATGTGCCAATCCCCTCTGTATCATCTTCTCGCTGTACTCGGGGAGATTCGCGGAAATATCTTTGATCCCCAACTGTCCCTTTGACCTCAAAACCTCAATAATCGCGACCTCGCGCCTGACCAATTCCGCCGAAGCGTTTATCGAGTCTTGTCTTATAGGCGATGTACCAGTGGACTGTTTTCTGTCCTTTACATCTTGTCTGTCCTTTATGTCCGATACGGATGCTCCCTCAAAGCCGGATACGAGGTCGCTCTTGTTCAGTAGCACGCTCTCCGAGAGTGTCGAGCGCTGGGAGGCAGTCAGGAAATTACCGAGCTCGTCGAGAGACTCCACGACGATATCCGCGTTGTGGGGAGATACAAATCCGGAAATACACAGGGTGCGGACTAGCGAGATAAGCTCCCGAATGAGGCTTACCGCCGATTGGAAACGGCCCGATCGCGGCGACCGCATCTCGTCGCGCAGATCAAGTACGCACGATAGAAGACTGATTCCCCCGCGCCGTGTGGCTTCGCGCGAAGGCTCGTCCGTTGCAATATGGTTCGTGAGCAGGTGAAGAGCCGCCACAAGCCGCTCGGCGCGTTGATACGCCCGTTCGCCCGATATATTCGCGCCGAAAGGATTAGTGCGGATCCCCCGATTGTCGAGAAATCTGGAAATTTGGTCACCCCGTTGAATGTCCCTTGTGTTGTCCATTGTATGTATCTGGGACGTCCCTGTCTTGTCCTATATACCGAACGATTATATATAGGACACAGAAATCTGCAATGTGTACGATATGGTCCGACATTCCGAGACCGAGTATGTTTGAGAATCTCTCCGGAGCGTACCGGAGCGCAGTTTTTTGACGGAGGAGTGGCTCAAACCGTCAAAAATACCGCGCTCCGGCACTCTGCACCTGCCATATTCCGAGGCTTAGAAACTGCTCTAAAAAATACTTAAAAGGTACGCGACAGAGTAGTGTATGATGGCGCTATGAAAGAAAAGCGCCGCGCGGGTAAGCGTGAGACAAAAGATCGAGGTGACCGCGACGGAGATCAGCCGCGAATAAGCAACGAAGCCCTGCGCGGCGTCTCGGCCGTGTTCCTCATCGCCGTCTCCGGATTTCTCATACTTGCGAGCTTCGGCGTCGGCGGAGTGGCCGGCGCGACTTTGTACGAATGGCTTTCTTGGGCTTTCGGCGTCGGCTACATGCTCCTTCCCCTTTCGCTCGTCCTCCTCGCCATCGTCATTTTGCGTTCGTTCGAGCGGCACTTCGGCACGATACAGCTCGCGAGCATGGCGGTATTCCTCTTCTCCGCTTTGGGATTGGTTGATCTCGCGCTCCCCGGCCGCGGCGGCGTATTGGGAGCGGCTATTTCAAAACCCGCGCTCGCCGCGGTGGACAGTGCCGCAACGGTCGTCTTCCTCCTTGCGTTCATCGTAGCCGCGCTCATCGTGGCCTTCGACATCCACCTCGGCGCCCTTTTCACGCGGTGGCGCGAGCGC
>JBBUAA010000002.1:0-25549 GCA_038061075.1 Patescibacteria group bacterium
TTACGCAAGGCCCGTTTTGGGCTTATTATGGAGGGATTGCGAGAGTCTAATGGTGCCCGTAATCTAATTCTGAATGCAACACTGTGAATAAAACTCATTCGGTGTTTGGTACTCCAAGCACTTCATGGGGGTATTGTTGATGTCGTCTGCGATCTCGTCAAGCTCGCCCTGCGTCCACGTTCTGAGATCGGTCGAGCGGGGCAGATACCTTCGGATGACACCGTTCCTGTTTTCGACCGTGCCCTTTTCCCATGAGTGATATGGATGGCAGAAGAAGAAGTTCGCGGACAACTGTTTTGATATTTTCTTGTGTTCGGCGTTCTCCGGTCCGTTGTCGGCGGTGACGCTCTTCACGATCTCAGTCCCGAGACGTGCGGTGATAGCCGCCGTTGTTGCCGAGGCATCTTTTGCCGCGAGCTTCGTGATGATCACTTTGCGACTCATGCGCTCGGCAAGGACGTTCACACGGTCTCGATATTTGCAGAGTACGCTGTCGGTTTCCCAGTGCCCGACCTCACTGCGTTCGTTCGCCTCCACGGAACGTGCCTCGATGAATACGCGGCCTTCGAGCCTGTGTTTCTGGGATTTTCTGCCCTTTCGCTTGCTCCTTCGTTTCTTCCCACGCGGCAGGTACTCGTACAGCTTG
This sequence comes from Patescibacteria group bacterium, assembly GCA_038061075.1. Taxonomy (GTDB): domain Bacteria; phylum Patescibacteriota; class Minisyncoccia; order Phycocordibacterales; family UBA2100; genus UBA10103. Next base: position 647 of record JBBUAA010000002.1, read on the forward strand.
TCGCGTTTGCCGACCTCGGAGTCGTATATGAAGTCGTACAAGGTTTCGTGAGAAATGACGGTACGGCCACGCTCCCGTTTGAGTCTGCCCGCGATGATCTCGGGCGACCTTCCTTTTTGTATCTCGACGACGATCATCTTTCGGAACCCGGGATCGTTCATCTTGATACGAGGATGACACCTCGCCCGCCGACCTTTCGTGATGAGCGCCGCATGGTCGGGCAGGTACATGCTGCCGCCGGCGACGTCGACGGACTTGCCGCCGAGCTCTCTTGAGACGGTGCTCGCGTTCACGCCGAGCCTGCGTCCACACTCCCGCATCGAGTGCCCCTGCCGTCGCAGGTCATGCAACCCCCACCTCTTTTCGTCTGTTAATTGCTCAAACTCCCTTTTGTTCCGCATATGCAACACATATTAGGTGTTGCATTTAGAATTAGAACTCGCAGGTGTGCTTATTCGACTCTGGATGTGCTAGCATAAAGGCATGTCCGTATGGAATAAGGGGTTTACCAAAGAGACTCACCCGGCGCTTCGTAAAACATCGGAGACAATGCGTCGAAAACGCATTGATAATTTTAGAGACTGGCGTGATGGAATGAAACGCCGAGGACTTATTAAGTCTTCCTACCCGTCGCTTGCAAAGAACGGCGATCTTGCTGAACTGTTGGGTATTGTGCTCGGGGACGGTCATGTACATAAACATGACCGTTGTGATTCGCTTCGTATTGTCGGCGATGCACAAAAGATGGGCTTCGTCGTTCGTTCGGCGCAGCTTGTCTATTCGATATTCGGGAAACATCCAAAAGTGACGAAGCGAAAGAGTTCAAATGGGGTAAACATCACATTCTACGAGAAGAATATTGCTAAACGTCTCAACATCCCCACTGGTGCGCGAGCACAATACGAATATTGTCTTCCGGCATGGATAGAAAAGAACAGAAGCAATACGATTCGATTTCTGCGAGGCCTGTATGAAGCGGAAGGGTCACTCTCCCATAGCCCTGCTACGTATACCCACAAGTTTATATTCTCAAATACGAATCCGCACCTTTTAGAACTCGTCGCACGTCTTGTACGAGGACTGGGATTTACCGTTTCTAACTCTGCAAACAAGATTCAGGTCTCAAGAAAAGATGAGGTGCAAAAATTGTCGAATTTGATAGAGTTCAGGCACTACGAATCGTAGTCATTGCGGGATCATCTAGCGGTAGGATGCGACTCTCTGGAAGTCGTCACCTTGGTTCGAATCCAAGTCCCGCAGCCAGCTTATGCTAAGTCAGGTGACTGATTCCGTTGAATTTATACAACCACACAAAGTTGGTGACGAATTATTTTTGCTCCCTTCTGGCGACCAAGTTTCAATACAGAAGTATTTTCTTGAGTTCAAGAATTGGCAGGGCGCACCGATTCTAAACACATACAACGGTAAAGCAGTCATTGATTGGGAAGGCGAGCCTGTATTTGCGGAGCTCGCCGTTTTGCGTTTATTTCAATCGCACGGATGGGATGGCGTGTGGGTAGATTCGTACCGAAGAAAGTTCAGAGTCGGTCTCCCTGATGTCGTTGACCCGATAGAACTTCCGCAAAAACAGAGACAGTTAATTGACTCCATTCGTGCAAAGACAGGTCGCTCTGGCGGCTGTTGGGACGTGCTGGTCTGGAAGGGAAACACGACACTTTTTGTCGAGCTAAAGCGGCAGAAGAAAGATAATGTCCAAGATACACAGGTCGAGTGGCTCACCGCTGCCCTCGCGCTTGGGTTCGGATCCGACCATTTCGCTCTCGTAGAGTGGGATGTTGAGACGGACAAACTTGCCTAAGAAAAAGGCTGTATATGAGTTATAGTGCGGTCGCAACGGGCTCGGGCGACACAATCCGCATACATGGACAGTTTTAAATTCAACATCATAGGTTGTATTGAGCAGTATCAGGATTTTCAAGGTGCAATTAAGTGGCTCGAAAAGGGAAAAAGGGAGGCTTCAGATGAGAATTTTATTCAACTGATCCGGGATGTTTTCAGTCATTTTTTGCGAAGACATCAATTCAGTAATGCCGAAAAGTTTCTGAACTTTGATTTAATACCGACTGCACTGTGTGACGACCTTCAGAATACCTATAGTGCCGAGCTGTATCGGTGCAAAAAAGAATTGGCTACAAACGAACTCAAGCGGCTACTTGATTGCCGCAAATTTGCAGAGGCGGAGATATTTTTTACGAATAACACCGATTTAATCAGTGTTGAGGACTATCAGTATCTACTACGGGACTCAAAAATAAGCTGGCTACAAGAAGTTAAAAACAAACTCACGCCCCTGCTCGAGAGATTTCAGTTTGAGGAAGCCCAAATGTTCTATCAGACAGTGACCGAGTCCATCTCGTGGGACGATTTTCAAAGCCTAATGGCTAGGTATGCGGCGAAACATCAGGAAAAACAGCTTCTGGATCATGCCCGGTCACTACTAGAGGCAGGAGAATTCAAAAAAGCGGACGAGGTCTTGATGCAATGCAAGCAACCCGAATCGGTTGCAAAATACGAAGAAATTAAAGCACAGCGCTTGGCTCGGTTTTTCAATGAGAATTTCGCAAAAGTGAAGAGTTTATCCGATGAGCAATATCTCGCTGTGGCCGATACGAGCAAGAACTTATTACTCAGGGCGAGGGCCGGATCCGGTAAAACGACCACGCTGTCGTCCAAAATTGCTTATCTTGTCCGGGGAGAGAAGATTGACCCGAATCAAATCGTTGCCCTATGTTTCAACAGAGCTGCCACTGAAAATATTATAAAAAAACTGGCGACGGATTTCGACATTAAGTATCGAGAAAAGGAGAACATCGCGACGTTTCATAGTTTGGCTGGTCAAATATCACCCAAAGAGCCGGGCGTCGAGACCTTGTTCGACGACCGCGACCCACTCGCTAAGCAAAAGTTCACTGGCTACGTTGAATCTATTTTGGAAAAGAAATGGGACGACCCATTTACCGATCTGAAAGATGGGGATATTTCTCGCAATTCTGAAAGCATTTTCAGATTCTTTAAAAACATTGCTGCGAATTTTAGATACGCTAGATACAAGGATGTCATTTACGCCATCGCAAGAGAGGATAAGCGGTTCGATACTGACGAAGAAGCTAACGACCTTGAGAATCAGGGCATATTGTACGGTTCAAAAGAGCACTACTTGTACCGAAGAAACCTTTCGTATATCACATTGGATGGAAAACACGTTAAATCGTTCGGTGAGAAGTGTATAGCGGATTACTTATTCGAGCACGGAATTAACTATAGATATGAGCCCAATTACCTAATGGGCAAACACCCCTACTATCCAGATTTTGAACTATATGATCATAAACTCATCATTGAGCATTGGGGTATCGACGAAAACGATAGGCAAAAAAGAGTTCCTAAGACCTGGCTTAAAACCTGGGATGACTACAAGAGGGAAATGACGGAAAAAAGGGCCTTTTGGAAGGCATTCAGCAAAAACGGTTTTTCTGACCCCTTATTAGAAACCAACATTACGCATCTGAAAGGGGGCCGCGACTCATTTGAGAAGATTATCTCGAAAATATTGAGCGCGCGAGGGATACACAATGAACGATTGCCAATCGACGAGATCATCAACAAGCTCTCACATAACTTACGCAGCGAGTTTTCCAAAAAGATAGTCAGCTATATTCAAAAGACAAAACAGAATAAGTTGTCGCCCGAAGAAATGAAGCAAAAAATTGACGCAGTCGGATATCCCAAATACAGTAAAGTTAATGTTTTCTTGAATTTGGCGAATGTCATATATAAGCAATACGAGGCTGATAAGGAGAATGATAAAAAGATTGATTTCTATGATTTTTTGATAAATGCAGAGAAGAGAATTGATGAGAGTAGGGGTGATTGTTTGCTCCGGTCAGGTGTGAATCTAAAGGAGTTGAAGTGGCTCTTGATTGACGAATTTCAAGACTTTTCCCCCTTGTTCATGACCTTGATAAAAGTGATTCAAAAATATAATCCACGGATAAAATTATTCTGCGTGGGCGACGACTGGCAGGCCATTAATGCTTTTGCGGGATCTGACGTCGAATTATTCAAACAATTTAGATCTGAGTTTCCGGACAATTCAGCGATTAAGGATCTTACAACGAATTGGAGGAGTACTCCCGGAATTGTCAATTTTGGCAATGAAATAATGACTGGTCATGGCGTAGAGTCTACAGTCAACCCCTATAATTCAGAGAGCAGTGTCGTTCAGCATCGGAACATCAATGGGGCATGGCTAGATATAAAAGAAGCAAAGGCTGAGTTCGGCATTGAAACTGACGTCGATGTAGTTTTACTTCGATATCTGGATCAAGCAGTAAAGATAATTGATCAATATTTGGAAAAATTAAAGGCGGACAACAAATATAAATTGCTCATATTAAGTAGAAAACTAAAAATCAAACAATATTCCCTAGATGAGCTTACGAGAAAAATCGAAGCATTCTTTATAAAGAAATATCCCGAGGAGAAGAATAAAATTAAGTCTCTTTTTAACGAACAGATTGATGAAAAGGGGGATACGTATCGACAAATAGAGGCGAAAACTGCCCATCAATCAAAAGGGTTAGAATCCAATGTCGTAATTGTGTTAGAAGCTACAAATCGATGTTTTCCCTTACTGCACCCTGACTCGCTACTATTCGAGATTTTTGGCGATAAATTGGACAAAGTTGTAGACGAAGAGCGTCGATTGTTTTATGTCGCCTGTACGCGAGCAAAGTCCGATTTGTACCTGCTTTACGAGGAGGATTATCACAAAACAAGAACATTAACGGAATTTTATCCGCTAAGTTGAGTTACGATAATGATATTACCCAATGCCTCTAAACAGTTGATTTAGCCCCAGTGTCGTCCCAGACCCCCCAGCCGATTTGTAAGCGTACAAAATGCCGTCGAAATGAGGCTATACTTGCGGGATGAGGCGCGCGCTCCTTTTTATTGTTGTTTGCTTCGGGTTCCTGCTCAATTTCGTTCTCGCCACGACTCTTGGCATGTACGTAGGGACAAAAGCATATATCTACAACGACGCGGCGAGCACTCCGAACGCAGAAGCGGCACTCATCCCCGGAGCTGCGATCTTTCCGGACGGCTCGCTTTCCTCCATCTTTAAAGACCGTGTGGACACGGCTATCGAACTGTACAGAGCGGGGAAGGTATCAAAAATCCTCGTCTCCGGCGACAACAGCACCGTGAGCCACAATGAAGTGAATCCGGTTCGGACGTACCTCGTCGAGAAGGGGATACCCGACGAAGATATTTTTCTTGACCATGCGGGTTTTGATACCTACAGCAGCATGTATCGCGCCCGCGACATTTTCGGGGTCACATCACTCCTCATCACTAGCCAGTCATTCCATTTGCCCCGCGCGCTCTTTATCGCCCACCGGCTCGGCATGAAAGCGTACGGGGTAAACGCCGACGCTGGCCGTATCCTCTTCCGCAATTACGTCCGTGAGGCGCTTGCCGATGAGAAAGCCGTGCTTGATCTTATCTCGTATCGAAAGCCGAAATATTTTGGGGAGAAAATTCCCATCACAGGAGACGGGAGGAACTACCCGTGAGCCTCCACGCGCGCTGTGTCCTCCCGTTATCCGCCGAGCGAGGCGAGGGCGTCTTTCGCCGACTGGAGACCTTCGTGATAGTAGAGCGCCTTCTCGTATTCGGCGCGCGCTTCGGCAATCTGGCCCCTGCTCTCATATACCTTACCCTTTAGCAAGTAGAGCTCCGAGACGGATTTGTTGTTGTCGTTGATAACGCGGTCGGCGAGTTCGAGTACGCGGTCGTATTTCCCGAGTTTGAAGTACGCTTCTATGGGCTCGTGCTGGTACCACAAGAAGCGCCTTGTGAGATCCGGTGCGACCGCCTCAAATTCGCGCACGGTTCCTTCGTAATCACGAAGATAGTAGAGCGCGGTGACAAGGTTGTAGTGGGAGAACATATCGCTTGGATTTTTCGATAATGCACTTTCTGCGCGCGTTTTTGCGTTTTGCCACGCGACCTTCTCGTCGCGCTCACCCGCTAAGATTTGTTCGACGATTCCCTTCATATCCCTCGGCACGACGATGAGGTACGAATAGTTGTAGTCCTTCCAGAGATGCATCCAGTCGTCGTATCGGACCTCAAAATTCGGCCCGTTGATACCGTCACTCTCGATGAGCACACCCCGCGCGTCATCGTAGCCGCGTATCACACGATAGTGCACCATGTCCTTGTCGGGGTAGGTGAGCGTACGCGCGACGACGGGAATGTCGTTTGCGACAAATTTCTTCAGGAGTTCTACCGTGCCATTCGGACGCACGTACGTTGCGAGGTCATACTTGCCCGAGGCGTAGTCGGCAAGCTCGTAGAGCGTGACCGATTTGTCGTCGTTGTCGCCTTTGGCGTTATTCCACGGACGCGTCGCCTCTGCTATTCGCTCCTGCGTGTCACTGATACCCCAGTGCGAAAGCGCGACCAAGAGCGCTACTGATGAGCAATTGTTGAAGCTCTGCCACGCATGCGCGAGGTCCGGAATCGTCTTCGCGCGGGGAAGCTCTCCCGCCGGCACTTGCGGCTCATCTCCCGCAACAGTGGCCGTGGTCGGCGCCGGTGCGTTGACAGGAGCACGGTACCGTATGCCACCTTCCATCCACCACAGCAGGTACACGAAACCAACGACGCATGCCGCGAGGAATAGTGCGATAGCTACTTTCCATTTCATAAAGGAGGTGGTGCCTCTAGAGTGCGTAGTTATACCGACGACGTGTTCGATTCAAGCAACTTACCCATCCAAATAACATCCTCATACCCTTCAGGCGTCTGTATCGCTTCGCGGCGGCGGCCTTCCGCCACAAATCCCAATTTCTCATACAGCCGCACGGCGTTCGTATTATTCTCGAATACTTCAAGCTCCATCCGGTGTACTCCCCGCGTGCGCGCGAATCGTTCGGCACAGGCGAGTAGCTCCGTACCGATGCCGCGACCGCGGTGGGAGGCGAGAACCCCCATGACGAGATATGCGGTCCCCCGCACCTTGAGAAATTTTCCGGAGATGACCGAAATGTAGCCTACGATATTCCCTCCATCTTTTGCGACGAAGGTATGCAAACGTTTTCTGTGCAAAATCGCCTTCGCGAGCGCGTACAGCGTTGAACTCTTTGGGTCCTTATGGGTGACCGCAAGGTGCTCGGTCTCACGCATGATGCGCCGCTGGACTCTCAATAATTCGCCGAAGTCCTTCCATACGGCGGGGGTAATGTCGAATTGCATAGGTTGAAGTATACCCCATGAGATAGTTCAGCCCATCCAACCTATCGGGGCATTGGATTTTTATCTCACGGGGTATAGTACGTATATCCAACATCCCACAACGCGTTACGGACGACGTAGAGCGAGTGAAGAGCGCGAGCGTAGCTCGCGTTCTTCCGAGCCGAGGAGTTCGAAAACCGGCAACGCCGGTTTATAAAGCCAGCCGCGTCTTCGTCGCGCCGTGGCGCTCCGCCTCGACGACGATTTTTTCCATCATGGCCACCGCTTCGACGGGAAATTTTCCTATCGCGCTCTCATTTGAAAGCATGACGGCGTCGGCACCCATCATGACCGCCAGCACGATGTCCGAGACGTCGGAGCGCGTCGGCACGTCGTGGTCGATCATCGAAGGGAGCATTTCGGTCGCGACGATGACGGGTTTCCCCGCGGCATTCGCCTGTTGTATGAGGGAATACTGCGCGAACGGTATGCGCTCCAGCGGCACCTCGTTACCCAAATCTCCCCGCGCCACCATGACGGCATCAGCCGCCGCGATAATATCGGCCGCGTGCGCGACCGCGTCCTTCCGTTCGATCTTGGCGATGATGCGCGCCTTGCTTCCCGCAGAGGCAAGTATCGCGCGCAACTCCTCGACATCCTCCGCCCTCCCGACATATGAGAGCGCGAAGTACTCAACATGCTGCGCGACGCCGAATTCGATGTCCGCTTTGTCTTTTTCCGTGATGACGCTCCCTGTGCTACCCGCGAAGTGATGGGCATCGCCTTCCTGTACGCGCGGGCCGGATAGATCGAGCATCAAGGGAATAGTGCGGTGCGCGCGCTCCGCCGCTTCACGCACGTAACGGATGAGATCAACATCCTCTTCGTGCGTGCCCCACGACATATTGATGCGCGCGACATCCATCTGATGCGCGACGAGTGCCTCAATAGTCGCGCGCTCTCTCGTGGACGGGCCGAGCGTCGCGATTATCTGTGTGCGTGAGATCGTGTTCATGGCGTTTCGTGAGGCGTGAGGAGGAGGGCAAGGTCCGAGACGTTGGCTTCCGTGATGTCGGTCATAATGAGGTCGCCGCTTTTCTCGAATACCTTGTGGGAATCATACCGCACCATACGCTCTTCGATCGGTATGCGCGCTTCGAGGAGCCTCCGCTTCGAGCCGAGGTCGACGATGGCACCCGCCGTCTCGCCGTTGTCTCTGCCGTCGGAGGCGAACGAGGCGAATACCTGCCCGCCCGTCAGTATATCGAGGGAAACGAGCGCCATGTATCCGTTGCGCCCGCCGGACCCCGCGCCTTTCGGCGGCACCGCGAGGCGCGGCTCTCCTCCGAACATCATCATCGAGCCGGGAGCCGCCGCCGCATTCATGGCGCGCAGTACGCTTTCAGGTGCGCCGTACGGATCGCACGCGGGTTCGCGCGCCTCGTAGCCGAGCGAACGCGCCGTATCAGTCATGGCCGTGAGTGCCGTCTCGTTCGAGACGATGAGAATGTTGCGGACCTTCTCAAAATATTTTCCATCCTTCGGGGTTTCAATGAGCGCGTACGAGCCGAGGTTATAGGCATCAATAACGGCCTTCGCATCCGCGATAGTCGAATCATCGCGGTACGTCGGACCGGACGCGACCGTGCGCAGGTCACCGCCGGAGACATCCGAGAAGATGAGCCCGACGATCGTCGCCGGATGCAGAAGTTTTGCCAAGCCGCCGCCTTTGAGAGGCGACAGGTGCCGTCGCACGATGTTCAGTTCGTCTATCGTCCCGCCGGATTCGAGAAACGCGTTGTAGAGTTCACTGCTCCGGTCACATTCGTCCTGCGATGAGCACAGAAGTGCGCTGCCCCCGCCGCCGATGACGGCGAGCACAAGGTCGTGCTCGGTGACCTCTTTGCCGATACGCAGGATGTGGTCGCTCGCGGCGAAATTCACGCTCGACGGCAGGGGATGCGTGCCCTGATACGTCGTGATGACATCGCACACATGGTCCGTGACGCCAATGACCGCGCCGCCGGTCACGTACGCGCGCACGATGTCTTCCAGCGTGGCGGCTGCCTGACAGGCGACCTTGCCGCACCCGACAATGTATACGCGATCAAAGTCCGAGAGATTAATACGCTCATTGCTTATCGTGAGTACCGCTCCGTCGAGCGTGACCTTCGCCCGTATCGCCTTGTCGGTATCAATGGCGGCGTACGCCGCCTCGATGACGGCAAGTGCGTCGGCGCGCGCCGGAGTGGATGCAAGCGCGTCAAAATTCTTTATCCGGCTTTTCATAGATGTCACGACACCACGTGTACCGGTTTACCCGACGCGAATGCCCGTATGTTCTCGCAGGCCGTCGTGAGTATCTCGTGTTTCGCCTCTTTCGTATTGAACGCGATGTGCGGCGTGACGATGACATTTTGCATATCTACCAGCGCATGGTCCGCGACGAGTATCCGGAATTCTTTGATGTCGTGATGGTCGTCCGAGAGGAGCGAGGTTTCGTCGAGCAGCTCACGCTCGCCCTCAAGCACATCGAGGCCCGCGCCGGCGAGATGTCCGCCTTGGAGCGCGCGCACGAGCGCGGGCGTGTCCACTATGCCGCCGCGCGCGGTATTGATGAGAAAGCTACCCGCCTTGAACTTCGCGAGGAGCGCGGCGTCAATGAGGTGGTGCGTCGCGGGAAGGTACGGGACGTGGATGGTGACGATGTCGCTCTCGGCGACGAGCGCGGGAAGCGGGAGGAAGGTACAGCCGGTTTCTTTTGCAAAAGCCGCATCCGGATGCGGGTCAAACGCGATGATGCGCATGGCAAACCCCTGTGCGATACGCGCGACGTTCTTCCCGATATGACCCGTCCCGATGATGCCGAGCGTTTTGCCGGCGAGGTCGAACCCTTCGTAGTCTTTCACATCGGTTGTTCCGTCGCGGCGCAGGCGGTCGTACGCCGCATATGCCTTGCGCGAGAGCGCCAGCATCAACGCGAATGAGTATTCGGCGATGGTCCGCGCGCCATAGACGGGGACGTTGGTGATGACGATGTGTTGCGCTTTCGCCGCCGCGAGATCGATATGGTCGTAGCCGGTCGAGCGCGCTGCGACAGCGCGGAGCTTGGGGAGCGCTTGCAGGCACTCCTTCGAAAGCGGTGAGGAGACGAATACCGAAAGCACCTCGGCGTCGGGCACGGCCGCCAATGACTCCGGCGTGACCGGCCCCTCAAGAAAAACGAGCTCATGGCCCGTCAGTTCGCGCTCGAATAAGGCCCTTGTTTCTCCGTCAACGGCGTCGAACACGACCTTCATACCTGATAGTATATCAGCTACGGCTTCGTCATCATTCCACTGTTCAATATTCACTATTCGTCACTATGCGAAAAATTATCAATGTTGTACTACTGCTCGTTCTCGTGGGAGGCGCGGGGTATGCGGTGTATACGCATCAGGAAGAGCTACGCGGGCTCGTGGATATGGTGGGGCGGAAGATTGCGCCCTGCGCGAGTCCGATTACCTATTCGATAGGGTCCGTCGACGCGCGTTTCGGCATTTCGAAAAATACATTGGCGGGCGAGCTCAAAGACGCCGAAGCCATCTGGGAGGAGGCATCGGGCAAGGATCTTTTTGCATATACAGAGGAGGGCGGGGAGGTGACGGTGGGCCTTGTCTACGACGAGCGCCAAGCCGCCACCGACAAGCTGAAAGCCGCAGGCATTCAACTGGATAAAAGTAAGGCGGGCTATGATGCGCTCCAAGCGCGATATGATGCGCTTGCTGCAGAAGTGCAAACGGAACAGGCGGCATATGAAGAGCGGGCCGCCGCCTATGAGAGACGCATGACCGCATACAACACACAGGTGGAGCAATGGAATAGGCGGGGAGGCGCGTCCGAAGCAGAGTATGCAAAACTGCAGGCGGAGAGGGCGGCGCTCGAGGCAGAGTTTGCGGCGGTGAAATCGTTGGAGAGCGCCTTGAATGCGAACATCGACATCCTGAACGCTCTTGCGACCACACTGAACCAATTCATCGCTAGGCTTAATTTGAACGTGGCGCAATACAACCGCGCGGGCGCGTCACTCGGCGAATTCGAGGAAGGCCTGTATCAGCGCGCCGGCGGCGTGCAGTCGATAGAGGTCTACGAATATTCGGATCGCGTGCGGCTCGTGCGCGTCCTCGCGCATGAGATGGGCCACGCGCTCGGTCTCGAACACGTCGCTGATCCGGACGCCGTCATGTACAAGATAAATCAAGACGACGGCCTCACGGCGACCGCGGCCGATGTCGCGGCGCTCGAGAGAGTGTGTGTTTCGAGAAGCCGGTAGATCGTCTTAGGGTTGAAAAAGGTGTAGACGAAAAAGGCGAGGGTTATCAACATGCTTTCTCCCTCCGGCACTGCGATAGCCTATAATGAGACTACTATTCGTTCACTCTTTGATTATATGAACCAGCAATTACTTATCGGGGCTGCCGTTGGACTTATCGTGGGTGGATTGGTCGGGTACTTCTTCGGTTCTGCCCAAGCCGCCAATTCCATCAATAAGCAGATCGCGGAGCAGGAGCGGTCGAGTGCCGAGGCTTCGGTGAATCCTTTTGAGAACGTCTCGACGAACCCTTTGGAAAACGTCAAGACGAACCCGTACGAAGGCGTAAAAACGAACCCGTTTGAGTAGTTCGGCAAGCTCACGATACATAGCAATCAATCGGCTTTCAGGAAATACCATGATAAAACACATATCGTTCGCGTCGGCCGCGGTTGGGATGATCCTCATCGCAGGCGTGGCATTCGCGCAAGAAGATACTATTACGTTCCCTATTCCCGAGCTTGGCGGCTGTACCTCGAAAGAGGCATGTCACACCTATTGCGAAGATCCTGCCAACACGCAAGCTTGCATTACCTTTGCCGAGAAGAATAACCTCATGAGCACAGAGGAGGCGAAGATGGCGCGGAAGATAGGAAATGAAAAAGGTCCGGGGGGATGTGTCGGACTGCAGTGCAAGGCGTACTGCGACGACGAGGCGCATATCGATGAGTGCCTTGCTTTTGCCGAAAAGAACGGGATTCTCCCGCCGGAAGAGGTGGCCATCGCAAAAGAGGTGCGCACGAAAGGCGGTCCGGGAGGATGCAAAAGCGAGAGAGAATGCCGCGCCTACTGCGACGGGGACGGGCACTTCGAGGAATGCATAGCGTTCGCGGAGAAACACAATCTGATTCCGAAGGAAGAATTGGAGATGGCAAAGAAAATGGGAGATAAACCAGGGCCCGGAGGTTGTCGTCGCGAAGCATGCAAAACGTACTGCGAGAACCCGGAGCACATGGACGAGTGCCTCACATTTGCCGAGGCCAACGGCTTGATGTCATCCGAAGAACTGGAGCGTGCGAAAAAATTCGGCAACAAGCCCGGTCCGGGCGGATGCCGGGGAAGAGAGTGTGAATCGTATTGTGAGAATCCCGAGCACATGGACGCGTGTATCGCGTTTGCGGAGGAGAACGGCATGATGTCGAAGGAGGAGGCCCAGCGGGCAAAAAAGTTCGCCGGCAAACCCGGGCCGGGCGGCTGTGTGGGCGAAGCGTGTCGGCGTTACTGCGATGATCCGGCGCATCAGGATGAGTGCTTCAAGTTCGCTGTCGACAACGACCTGCTTTCAGAAGAAGACCAAGCGCGGATGAAGGAGATGCGCGACTTCGTGGGACCGGGTGGCTGCAAAGGTGAAGAATGTCGAACGTACTGCGAAGTAGCGGACCCTGTGCGACAAGCCGAATGCAGAGCATTTGCAGAGGAGAACGGCATTGGCCTCGGCCGCGGCGGGCCGCAGGGAGAAGGCATGAGCGGGCCGGGAGGATGCAAGAGTCCCGAGGAGTGCCGCGCATATTGTGACAGTCATCCGGAAGAATGCGGTGATTTCCGGCCGGGACAGGGACCGGATCGTCCGGTAGGGCAAGAGCGTGCTATTGAGCGAAGAGGATTCGAGGTCCCGCCGGGCTTGATGGAAGAATGTAAAGAGAATCCGGAAGCATGCCGCGCACGCTTCGAGAACGCAGGTTTGCCGGGCGGGGACCCGAAAACATTTATGAACATGAGCGAAGAGGAACGACAAAAATTCATGCAAGAGGGCGAGCGCGGGCGGATGAATGAATTCAAAGGGCGGCCGAACACAAAGCCGTACCAGCCCGAAGGAATGATGCCGCCCGAGGCATTCCGCCGTCCGCCCCAAGGCGGCGAGATGCGCGGGGGATTCCAACAACAAGAATTCGAGCAACAGTACCAACAGCAGTATACAGATGAGTACCGGCGGCAATACCGGCAGGAATTCCAACAGCAGTCACAACCCGCCCGTACCGACGTACAGTCGGGCGGGCAATTTATGCCGCAAGGTGAATTCCGACCGGCGGAGGGAGGGTTTCCGCCTCCCGACGGCGCTATGATGCCGCCTCCCGACGGCGCAACATTCCAGCCGCCACCTGACGGTAGAGCGCCGCAATCAACTGCCGCAACGCGCTTCGTCGCTTCCGTCCTCTATATCCTCACGAATCTCTTCCAATAGCCGCACCCCACCTCTCCAGAGCGTACCGGAGCGCGGTTTTTTGACGGAGGAATGGCTCAAACCGTCAAAAATACCGCGCTCCGGTACTCCGCACCTGCGAAGACCGCGGAGAGGCCCGCCCCTCGCTCCGGTTACGCGTTTGGAAATGTGCTACGATGATTGAAAGGTCGCTCATATACACTATTCACCGATGCATCATTTGTATGGCAAAAGGAATGAATTCTCGGAAGGAGAAAAAGAAGCCGAAGAAGGACAAGAAAAAATGAGACGCGATGAAAGGCGCCGGAGACGGCGCCTTTCAATTTGGCCCAAGATGCTGTAGCTTCTCGAGAATGGCAGGGGAAACAATAGTCCGCTTCGAGGATGTCTCATTTGAACACGGGCCCCATAAATCAATTCTCATGGAGGTCTCTTTTCCCGTGCGCCGCAAAGCGAAAATGACGCTCATGGGTCAGAACGGCGCCGGCAAAAGCACGCTCTTCGGGCTCATCACAGGCGCCATCAAGCCGGAGTCGGGCGATATACACATCGAGAAGGGCCTCTCCATCGCGCTCTCGCGGCAGGTCATCCCGCGCGAGGAGCTCACGCTCACGGTGCGCGAATTCTTCCAGAAGGTATTTCCAAAAAAAATGTACGACATCGACCCGCGCATCGACGACGTGCTCGAAGTCGTGAATCTCAAAATGCATGAGAAAGTGAACGCTCCCGATTTGTCCAAGAGCGAAGCGATTGGAAACAAATCGCAGTCCTTTAGGGACCGCATCGTCAGTTCGTTCTCGGGCGGGCAACAGGCGCGGCTCCTGCTCGCCTCCGCGCTCATCCGGAAGCCCGACCTGCTTCTCCTCGACGAGCCGACCAACAATCTCGACAAAGAGGGCATCGCGCACCTGACCAAATTCCTCGTCGAGTACGAGGAGACGGTCATCGTCATTTCGCACGATGCGGACTTTCTCAATGCGTTTACGCACGGCGTGCTCTACCTCGACGTGCACACGCACAAGGTCGAGCAGTATGTGGGCAACTACCTCGATGTGGTGGCGGAGATAAGCGCGCGCGTGGAGAAAGAGGCGATGAAAAATGCGCAGATGGAAAAATTGATCATCGCCAAGAAAGAGAAAGCGAATTTTTTCGCGATGAAAGGCGGGCAGTTGCGCGCGGTCGCCAAGCGCATGCGCGAAGCCGCGGCAGAAGCCGAAGAGGCCAAGGTTGAGGTGCGGCGCGAGGACAAGACCATTAAATCTTTTCACATTCCGTGCCAGAGCAATCTCTCGGGCGAATTGCTGCATATCACCTCCTTCAAGACGATTCAGAATTACGGACGACGTAGAGCGAGTGAAGCGCGCGAGCACAGCTCGCGCGCGTACCCGCCCAGGAGTTAGAAAAACCGCAACACCCTGCATTCTGCGCCGGTTTACAAACCCGTCATCAAGAAAAAAACGCTTTCGCTCCGTAAAAATCAGCACCTGCTTCTCAAGGGGCCCAACGGGATAGGCAAATCCACGCTTCTCGAATCGCTCGCGAGCCTGCCTGCGCAGGCAGGCGGGGAGGCCACCGGCGCGACCATTACGAAAGGCGTGAGGGTCGGCTACTATCGGCAGGATTTTTCCAATCTCGATTTCGGCTCTACGGTGTATGAAGAGCTCGCCTCTGTGATGGACAGGGAAATTGAAGGGGATATGCGGCACGTCGCGGCGGGTTTCCTCATCACGGGAGACCTGATCCGGACGAGAATAGGGCATTTGTCGGAAGGGCAGAAGGGACTCGTCGCCTTCGCCCGCTTGGTGTTGATGAAGCCCGGCCTTCTCATCCTCGACGAGCCGACCAATCACATCAATTTCCGCCACCTGCCGGTCATCGCCCGCGCCCTCGACGCGTACGAGGGCGCGATGATACTCGTCTCCCACGTCCCCGAATTCGTCTCACAGATCCGCATCGACGATACGCTCGACCTCGAAAAGTAGCCGCCACCCTGCTATCATCCCCCGTATGGAGAATATCTACACACAGATGCGGGAGGTACAGGACGGCTACCGCAATTGGGCCACGCTCTCCATCTACTACGGCATGTGCGCATTGGTCCTTGTCGCGGCGGGCGTCTTCCTTTTGCGGGGCGATTGGGAGGCCGCGCTCTCGACCGGCCTCGTCTTCTTCCTCATGCTCGTGCCCTCGATAGTGAAGGGTCGCTACCGGCTCTACCTGCCTTTTGCACTCGATCTGGGTATTGTCGGGTTCACATTCCTCACGCTCTTTCTGGGAGGTGTCGCGCATTTTTACGACCGCATTCCGTTCTGGGATAAATTCCTGCATCTGCAATCGGGGCTCCTGCTCGGCGCCGCCGGCTACGTATTGCTGTACATCTTGAATGAGAATAAAAGAATGCCGCTCAACCTAAGCCCCGGCTTTGTGTCACTCTTTGCGGTCACCTTCTCGCTCGCCATCGGCGTGGTATGGGAGGTGAGTGAATTCTTCGGGGACGCCGTGTTCGGAAGCAGCTGGCAGCCGAGCAGTGTCGATACCATGTGGGACCTCATCGCCGACGGCGCGGGCGCCCTCATCACGAGCATCGCGGGATATTTCTGGATGTACCGCTACAAACGCCTGCCCTTCACGCCGTGGCTCTTCCTGAAGGAAAAATTGAGAGGTGCCGCAGGACAGCGGCCAGACGTGTTGGAAGAATCAGGAAGTTCTCGGTTTCGCGCGTGATACCATACGTACACGTATGAATGCGTACACGCTTGTGATACTTCCTATCATCGCGGGATTCGCCGCGTGGTATCTCCTCGGAAGTTTCAAGTTTGCCTTTTTCGCATTCTCTCTCGCGGTGGCTATCGGTGTCATACGATATTTTTTCCGCCGCTGATCCATTGAAGGCATGAAGACCTTTCCCGACGGATTTCTCTGGGGCGCGTCGACCGCCGCCTATCAGGTGGAGGGCGGCATTCCGAACACCGACTGGGCGGCGGCGGGGCGCAGAGGGCGCGTGCCCGCCGCCGGACGCGCATGCGACCACTATCACCGCTATGAAGAGGATTTCGATATCGCGCGCTCGTTGGGGCACACCTGCCACCGCTTCTCAATCGAGTGGGCGCGCATCGAGCCGGAAGAAGGGAAATTCGACGAAGCGGAGATAGAACACTACCGCAAAGTATTGCGCGCGCTCAAAGCGCGCGGCATGACTCCGCTAGTAAACGTCTGGCACTTCACCCTGCCACTGTGGTTTTCGGAGCGCGGAGGATTTTTGCACCGCGACGCGCCGGAGGTCTTCGCGCGCTACGCGGCGCATATCATCGAGCGTCTTGGGGGAGAGGCGGACTATTGGCTCACGGAAAACGAGCCCTTGGTCTACGCGGGCGGCGGATATCTGCGCGGCGTCTGGCCGCCGTTCGTGAAAAGAGATCCGTTCAAATTTTTGCGCATCTCCCGCGCGCTCGTCGAGGCACACAAGCGCGCGTACACGGCGATGAAAAAAGTCCGGCCGGATATACGCATCGGCATTGCGAAGCACAATATTTTTTTCGAATCGAATGCGAACCCCTTTAATATGCTTGTATGTGCATTCATTGACCGGTTTTGGAACCATCGGTTTCTGCAGCGCATCAAAGGGTATCAAGACTTTATCGGACTCAATCACTACCATCACCGGAAATTCGGCGCAACCGCGGCGGAGCGTGCCGCCGCCGTCCGCTCGGATATGGGGTGGGAAGTGCACCCTACATCGCTCTATCATTGTCTCGTCGCATTGAAAAAGTACGGGCTCCCCATATACGTCTCGGAAAACGGTATCGCCGACGCGACCGACACGAGGCGCGCGCAGTTCATCACGGACGCGGTCGCCTGCGTACATCGTGCGCTCGCGGAAGGTGTACCCGTGAAAGGCTATCTCTACTGGTCGCTTCTGGACAACTTTGAATGGGCGGAAGGATTTACGAAACGCTTCGGACTCGTGGAGGTGGATTACGCGACATTCGCGCGGAAAGTGAGGCCCTCGGCATACGTGTATAAACAGGTCTGCGAGCAGAACGCCCTGATAGACTGAAGGTAATGCTGACGTGGATCGTGCTCGCGGCGCTCGCGCAATTCATCACCGCGCTCATCGTTTTGGTGGATAAATACGTGCTCGTCAGTCAGGCGCATCTCGGCAAACCCGTCGTCTATGCGTTCTATGTGAGCGCGCTCTCCGGCGTCGTCATCGTGCTCGTACCGTTTGGCGTCATATCGGTGCCGTCCTTGACCGTGCTCGCGCTCTCGCTCCTCGCCTCTCTTACCTTCATCGCATCGGTCCTCTTTCTCTACACCGCGCTGAAGCGCGGCAACGCCTCGGACGCCGTGCCCATCGTCGGTGCGGTAGCGGCAGTCGTCACGCTGTACCTCGCATTTTTGCTGCTCGATCAGGATCTTCCGCCCGCGTTCATCCCCGCATTTGTGCTTCTCGTCATCGGGACCGCGCTCATTTCCCACATCCGGCTCACGTGGAGGTCGCTGCGCGATGTGGTCCTCGCGGGAGTGTTTTTCGGCGGGACCGCCGTCATTCTCAAGCTCATTTTTCTTGAGACGACATTTATCGAGGGCTTCTTCTGGTCGCGCATGACCAATGTCATCGGTGCACTCTCTCTTCTGGTCATTCCCGCCAACAGACAGGCTGTCTTCCACGGCTACCACAGTTCGTCGCAGAAATTGAAATGGCTCGTCGTGTCCAACAAAGCGCTCTCCGGCGTCGCGGTCTTCCTCACGCTCGCGGCGATAAGTCTGGGGAGCGTTTCCGTCGTGCAGGCGATGGCGGGATTGCAATTCGTGTTCCTGCTCGGATTCGCGTACCTCTCGGCCGCATGGTTCCCCGCGGTCTTCAAAGGCGAGATACACGCGCACCAATTCCCGCATCAGGTGTACGGCATTCTTTGCATCATGGCGGGGCTCGCGGCGCTCTTTCTTGTATGACCTTTCTACGATGGTTCGCGGTCATCCTTGCGGTCGTTGTTGTCATCCTCTACGCGCTGTCGGTGCGTTCCGTGCCCGCACAGATAGACTACGGCGTGTCATTCAGCAAATTGCAGGCGGACCAGCTGGGGCTCGACTGGAAAACAACGTACCGCGCGGTACTCGATGACCTCGGTGTCCGCAAACTGCGCCTCGCCGCCCACTGGCCGATGGTGGAGCCGGAGCGCGACCGCTACTCGTGGAGCGCGCTCGATTTCCAACTCTCGGAAGCCCGCGCGCGTGAAGCCGAAGTCATCCTCGCCGTGGGGCGCCGCCTGCCGCGCTGGCCGGAGTGCCATGTGCCGGAGTGGGCGCAGAAACTCCCGTGGGAGGAACAGAAAGCCGAGCTGCGCGCGTACATAACCGCAGTCATCGAGCGGTACAAAGACGAGCCCGAAATAACCTACTGGCAGGTCGAGAACGAGCCGTTCTTGGGAGTCTTTGCCAACGACCATTGCGGCGATCTCGACCGCGCATTCCTCGCCGAGGAAATCACACTCGTGCGCTCGCTGGATGGCCGCCCCATCCTCGTGACCGACAGCGGCAATCTGGGGACGTGGGCGGGCGCGTACCGGAGCGCCGACGCGTTCGGGACGAGCGTCTACGTGTACTTCTGGAATCCCGAGGTGGGACAATTCAAGACCGTGCTACCGCCCGCCTTCTACCGGATAAAGGAGAACATCATGCGGCTTCTCTTCGGCGCGAAGCCCGTCTTTCTCATCGAGCTCTCCCTCGAACCGTGGCTCATCGAGCCCACGCAGGATGCGCCGCTCGACGAGCAGCTTTCGAGGATGGACCTGCAAAAGTTCAAAGAAATCATCGGGTACGCGCGGGACACGCGTTTCGACACGCAGTACCTCTGGGGTGCCGAGTGGTGGTACTACATGCGGGGGCAGGGGCATGAGGAATTTTGGAATGCGGCAAAAAAGTTGTACTCTGAATAAATATGGCAGGCCCTTTTCTTTTGTTCGACCTCGGAGGCACCAAGATGCGTGCCGCTCTTTCGCGCGACGGAAGTACCTTGGACGAAGTCCGCTCGACGCCGACGCCGCCGTCATTCGCTGAGGGAGTGGAAGGCATCGAGCGTGTCGCGCGGGAGTTACTCGGAGGGAATACGCCGACCGCAGTCGTCGGCGGGATAGGGTGGGTGTTGGACAAAAGCCGCTCGCACATTTTTCGCTCGACGAAAGCAAATCTCGTTGATTGGAACGACAAACCACTGCGCGAAGAACTTCAGAGGCGCTTCAATGCGCCGGTCTCGCTCGAGAACGACTCTGTCCTCGCCGCGCTCGGGGAGGCGGTCGGAGGTGCGGGGAAGGGGCACGACATCGTCGCGTACTACACGGTCTCGACGGGGGTGGGAGGCGCGCGTGTGGTGCACGGGGCGCCGGATTTGTATGCGGGCGGATTTGAGCCGGGCAAACAGCTCATCGACGAACACAATCTCGAAGAGCTCGTATCGGGCACGGCGGTACAAAAGAAATTCGGCGTCCATCCGAAAGACCTCGCGGATCTTGGGGCACGCTCCGAACTCGCGAAAATACTCGCGCGCGGCGTGCATAACGCCATCGTGCATTGGTCGCCCGATATTTTTGTATTCGGCGGCTCGATGATGATAGGTGTGAATCCCTTACCCCTCGATGTAGTTGAGGCGACGCTGCGGACCTCGCTTACGTTCTATCCGCAACTTCCCGTCATATCGCTCGCCGCTCTCGGCGATGACGGCGTCCTCCACGGCGCCCGCATCCTCGCGCCCAAAATCATCTAGTATTTTGCTTGCCCGTCCGAAGCCTTGGCGAAGGAGGGCAAAAAACTGAAATAAGGAATGAGCCGCTTTCAGTAAAAAAGCGCGCCTACCCCGGTAAACCGAGGCAGGCGTTGGAAAGGATTACTCAGATTCCGACGTCGGTCCGCTTCTTGGCGGCCGACGATGGGTGTTTTTTGCCGAGATGCTACTTCAAGTTATTGAGCATCCCAGCACACGCTTCGGCGACGGCCCGATTTGGTCCGCTGCCGGGGAACGTTGCCCAACCGCCCTTCTCGACGAAGGTGTCCTGCTTCCAGGAGTCGGTCGCCTTCAGGTCGGCCAATTGCGCCGTTGCGTCGGCGCCACGCTGGAAGTTTGCGACGCAGATCGGCGCGAGTACCTCGACGACAGCCTTGCCGGTTTGGTCGTTGGCCGCCTTCTGCGCCTTGCTTTGTAGCTGCCATCCGCCAAAGCCGAAACCGATGACGGCGGTGAGGACAGCACCAGCTGCCGCACCCTGGAGGAGTCGCTTGAACGACTCGCCGCTGAACATGCCTGACATCTTGTATCCTTCCGTTGCTTGGGGGAAGATCATTCCTCCCCGCGCCATGACCCTAGCACCTGTACGAATAATAGATAGGAAAACCTCATTTTGATCGCAGATCTCGTCTTTGTGGCGTTCGCGGTCGGGTTGTATTTCGTGATCGCCGGAGAGGATAAGGGTGGCTTGTCCTGAGCGATTTATCCTGAGCGCAGTCGAAGGAAGTCGAAGGGGGAGGAGGAGAAGGGGTAGGGATATGGGAAATGAGGGTGGGAAAATGGGGGCGGCGGGCGAGTTTCTTAAAATACTGATAAATGACGTGAATGAGGGGCGTTTTGTGCATGCAATTCACGCATATTTGACATAATGACGTGAATTTGTATACTTATCACTATGGCAACAAATAAGCAAATACGAGACCGTATCAAAAGACTGAAGCAGGATTACGATCGGTACAAGGTCGGAAAGGATTCCTTGCTTGCTTTGCTTGATGAGGCCGAGGTGCCGGAAGCAGTCTATAACTCGAACGCAATCGAAAACTCGACACTCACGCTCAAGGACACAGAGAAAATCCTGCTCGATCTGGAGGTGTCAAAAGATCATTCCGTCCGCGAGATCTTCGAGGCGAAGAATCTTGCGCGCGTAACAGCATACATCCGCGATAAGGCACAAAACGGAGATCCGTCAAAGGAAATCATGCTCCTCCTCCACCAAATGCTTATTGGGGGAATAAACGACTCGATTGCGGGCCGTTTTCGCAAAAGCGGTGAGTATGTACGCGTTGGTACGCACGTTGCACCTGCGCCCGAGCATGTGGAGCGGATGATTGAAGCGGCGCTTGCGGAGTATGCGAGCAATCACGAGGCGTATGCACCGGACAAGGTGGCGAAGTTTCATTTGGGTTTTGAGCATACACATCCGTTTTGCGACGGTAACGGTCGCATCGGTCGCGTACTCATCAATTGGCAATTGATCCGCCTCGGTTTCCCGCCCATTATTATCCGCGACAAAGAGAAGTCGGATTATTACACCGCCTTCGGCGCATATAAGGACGCCCATCGCACCAAAGAGATGGAGAAGGTGCTCACGCTCGCGGTCACCGAGTCTCTGCATAAGCGTCTCGCCTACCTACGAGGGGGAGACATTGTCCGTCTTTCCGATTATGCCAAACGTGGTGGCAAGTCTGCGGCGGCGCTTACGAATGCAGCCCGTCGACAAACAATTCCCGCCTTTCGTGAAAAGGGAGTATGGAAGATTCCCGCCGACAGTATATAAACGAAGGCAGATACCAATTGGCTTCCTCTATACCTCTGAACATACTCACATACTGGAGTATGTCAGTATGTTTGGAACGGGGAGAAAAAAAGGGAGGGGTGAGGAGAGGGGGAATGGGGCGGCGGCGGGCGAGTTTCCCTAAAGTGAAGATTTATGGGATGATTTTCAATTGCAATACTCGATATGACCAATATTTCTAAAGATCAAATCTTGCCCGTCGTGTCGGAAACGATAGAAAAATTGATCTAGAGTTTACGATAAATCTTGTTGGGAATGTGGTACAGTGTATAAACTATGAAATCATTCGATGATCCGCAAAATAAGAACCCAATGAGGTCAGGCACCAGTTACATAAGAAGGGAAAAAAGATTCGACACACTCCGCGGGGAGGGGAATTGCATCGGTACGGGCACGGGGGATGTGAGGATTGGATGATTGAGAATCTATTCTCTAATTCGCGCGAATAAGCGAATAGTCCGGCACGTCGTTAAACTATCCCCACAACATACAAACATTTTGCAAAACGTTTGTATAATAGCGGGATGGTAAAAGAGCGGTCGTATCGCGCCATGGAGCGGCTTGTGAAAGGATTCGCCAATCATCGCCGGCTTGAGATCCTCGATCTGCTCAAGCGGAACCCGGAATTGTCAGTCGAAGAAATATCGTCTCGATTAAAGATCGGGTATGAGAATACCTCGGACCATATCCGGAAACTCGCTATCGCGGGGCTCGTGTTGAAGCGGCCTGCCGGGCGCGATGTCCGCCACAAGCTCACGCCCCGTGCCCACCACGTTCTAACATTTTGCAAAACGTTAGAATGAGTGTGGGGGTGCGAGGGGGCGCTAGACAGAAAAAACCGCAGGAGTAGGCTTATCCTATTAGCAGCTCTCTCTATCTTTATGAATACAAATACACACAAGGCGGGACTGGTGGGTGCGGTAATGCTCGGCGGATTCCATATCCTATGGTCGCTTCTTATTCTCCTCGGCTGGGCACAGCCGCTTGTAAATTTCTCGATGTGGGCGCACATGGTTCAATCCGGTCCGGTCTTCTTGCCGTTTGACGCGGCGGCCGCGGCGACGGTCATCGTCGTTGCTGCATGCATCGGCTACGCCGTCGGCTTCGTTATCTCGACTGTGTGGAACAAAGTGCACAGCGCCTGAACCCGGTCGATTCTCCCGCGCGGTTGTCCGTTTTTGACATGGATTTGACGCGGGTGAGATTTCCTTGCATTAAACAGGATTCGGGTGCATATTACCCGTGGATTATTACTCAACCTGAAGCCATTGGGCTAGGTTTTTAGCCATATTTTAATCAAATTATGAAGAAAATTAGCCTCGTTTCCGTGCTCGCGTGCGTTGTACTTATCGGGGGTTCCGCATCGGCGCAGGTCTATGGGGGAAGCTGTGTCACCATTGGGGCCAATCTTTCCGTCGGTTCCCGCGGGACGGAGGTCACAGCGCTCCAGAACTTCATCGTCAGCCAAAATTATCCGGGGGGCGGAAGCTGGATGGTGACGGGCTACTTCGGACAGGCGACCGCGCAGGGTGTCCGCAATTTTCAGAGCCAGCAAGGACTCGCCTCCACGGGCAGCCTCGACGCTTCCACGCGCTCGGCCATCTCGCGCGTGACATGCGGCGGCTCAACGAATTACAACTACGGCACCGGCTACAACTACAATTACAACTATACCAATCAGTATCCGGTGACACCGACCTACCCGACCTATCCGACGTACACGACGAATCCGGTCTATCCGTACAATAATAATTACGGCACGCTTGCGCTCACGTCGCTCTCGGTGAATACCGGCGCGCTCGGCTCGAGCGTCACGGTCTACGGCGTCGGCTTTGACCTTCTCAACAACGTCATCACCTTCGGCTCGCAGACGATAGGCAATGTTGCCTCCAACGGCACGTCGCTCACCTTTACCATTCCCGCATACGTTTCGAACGGGACGGTGGACATCAAAGTCATGAACTCCCGCGGGACGAGTAACGCGCTTAGCTTCACCGTCATGTCGTACTACCCGTACGGTTGCGGATACGGCTACACGTACGGCTATAACTACAACTGCGGCACGAATCTTCCCAACAACACGACGCAGCCGACGCTCACATCCCTCACGCCGACATCCGGCGCGGTCGGCTCGACCGTCACGATATACGGTTCAGGATTCACGACGAGCGGCAACTCCGTGCGCTTCGGACAGGGCGTCATCGCCAACCTCAATTCATTCGACGGCAGGGGATTGTCATTCACCGTTCCCGCACAATTGAGCGGATTCGGCTCGCAGGTCATGACCTTGGGTACCTACAATGTCTCTGTCGTCAACGGCGCGGGATACAGCACCAATGCGCTGCCCTTCACGGTGACCTCGCTCGCTTCTTCGGCAAGCCCGACCATCGTGAGCGTCTCCGGTCCGACCTCTATTCTCCCCGGCGTCTCCGGTACGTGGACCGTCGTCGTCAACAATCACGGCAACACGTATCTCACCACCTCCGTCAATTGGGGCGATCAGGGCCAAGGCTACGCCGCCACCGCACCGCAGACAGTCATCCAGCAGGGGA
>JBBUAA010000002.1:25649-28020 GCA_038061075.1 Patescibacteria group bacterium
GATCAGGGCCAAGGCTACGCCGCCACCGCACCGCAGACAGTCATCCAGCAGGGGACGCAGACATTGACCTTCTCGCACGCGTACGCGCAGACGGGCAACTACTCGGTAGCCTTCACCGCGAGCAATTCGTCCGGCTCGCAGACATCGTCCGCGACGGTTTCCGTTTCTCCGTCCGCCACTTCGCAAAATCTCACGCTCACCTCGCTTTCGCCGACCTCAGGCAGAGTGGGGACGCAGGTGACGTTAACGGGGAGCGGATTCACGGCATCCAACAACACGGTGCACTTCGGCATCGGCGGATTGCAGAACGTCGCGTCCGCGAACGGTACGACCATCTACTACACGATTCCGTCGTACCTCTCCGCATGTGACCTCATGACCTTTGGTATGGCGTGCACGCCCTACGCACAGAGCGTCGTCACCGGTACGTATCCCGTCTATGTGACCAATAGTAACGGCGCATCGAGTATTCTCTACTTCACGGTGCAGTTGTAATTCACCGCGTGCACGGTATGTGCGCAATCGCACAACAGAACACCGCCCCTGACGAGGGGCGGTGTTTTCGTCGGGATAGTATAAAATGATGCGGACACCGAAAACATGAAAGAAATACAAGCCGTACACGTCATCGCATGAAGGATACAGATACCGAACAGGCATTCCGGAAAGCGTTCGAATTGCACGCCGACGAGCTCTTCCGCCACGCATCCATGCGTCTTTCCGACCGCGACCGTGCGCTCGAGCTCACGCAGGAATGCTTTCTACGTGCGTGGCAGTACGCCTCGCGCGGGGAGGAGATCCGCGAGATGCGGGCCTTCCTGTACCGGACGCTCCGCAACCTCATCGTCGACGAATACCGGAAGGCGAAATCGTATTCTTTGGATAGTATGATCGAAGATGACGAGGGCGGACAGATCGAATCCCTCATGCCGCGCGACGACACCAACACGCTCGAAGCGGCCGTTGTGCGCTTTGAAGGCGCGCACGCCATTGCGGCGATACGGAAACTACCGGATCTGTATCGTGAGATACTGACGATGCGCTACGTCAACGACCTCTCCATCAGGGAGATCGCCTCACTCATCGGCGAGAGCGAAAACGTCGTTTCTGTGCGTCTGCATCGCGGTCTCAAGAAGTTGCACGCATTCCTCGAAGCCGAACAACATGAAAAGATATGAACCCCGTTAGAGACCGCGGTCGCACGAAGCAAAATCGAAATGTATCTCAAAATCTAATTCACAGCTTATGAAAAAACTGAATATAAACAATTCACGACCGCGACCTGTCTCTAACGGGGTGAACAATCTTTTTTCAAACATACAAAAAGAGGCGCGGAAAATAGCGCTCACTCCGGACGAACGCGAGAGCATGCGCCTGCGTCTCGAAGGCGTGATGCAGGCGCACCACCTCTCCGGTCAAGGCGGCGGGGGACCCTCACCGAGCCCCTATTTTTCTTTCGTCACGGCGCGAGCGGCGGTTCCCGCGCTCGTCCTCATATTGCTTATCGGCGGCGGGGGAGTCTCTTATGCCGCCGAGGGCACCCTGCCGGGCGATTTGCTCTATCCCGTCAAGATAACGGTCAACGAATCGGTGCGTGGGGCGCTTGCCTTTTCCCCGCAATCGAAGGCGAAGTGGCACGCGACTGCGGCCGAGCGCCGCATGGTAGAAGTCGAGACGCTTGCCGACCGCGGCACACTGACGCCGGAAGTCCGCTCCGCACTCGAGGCGAACTTTGAAGACCACGCACAGGAGATCGAGGGTATCGTCGACGAGGCCGAAGCGGAAGACCCCGTCCGTGCCGCGGATATCCGCACGCGGTTCACCTCGTCGCTGGCGGCCCACGCGAGCGTTATCAGTCGCCTCGGTGACGGGAGCGAAGACAATGAGACCCGCCGCGAATCGAAAGATTTTGCGGAAAGGATCAATGAGAGGGAGCGGAAGTTTGCGCGCGCCGACCGCGCCGCGTCGGGCACGACCGGGGGCGCTACTTCAGTCACTCTCGCGGTCAGGATGGTCTCGAAAGAGAGTGCGGAAGCTCCCGCACCGACACTTTCCGTTGCGGTAGATGCGGACACAGCCGTCGCGGTACGGCTCGAAGAGAATGCTTCGACGACGCTCCGTGAAGCCGAAGTGGAATTCGACAGCGTCCGGTCACGTTTGAATGAGACGACCATCTCGCAGGTGCGTGATCAGATCTCCCGCGTGCGCGGGCAAATAGAACGTGCACGCGAGAAAATGGCGGAGGGCGATATGTCGAGGGCGAGGAAAGACGGCGAGCGCGCGCTCAACGATGCGACGGCGCTCCGCACCTTCCTGAAGGCTCAAAACCGGTCGGAGCAGAATATTCTTCCGGCGACTTTGAGCGATGAGA
>JBBUAA010000003.1:0-1288 GCA_038061075.1 Patescibacteria group bacterium
CCTTTACGCTGGAATCGTCCTCGATTTCGGTTCCATCTTGCGTTGGACTAGACTATGAGTTGACTTCATTGAGGTATGAACCTAGAGTGAACGCGGTCAATATGTATACGTAGCGTACAGGCGTCATCAACGGCAACGGGAACTGAGTTCCCACAGGCAGGAGTGTGACTCATGAACGGCCAAGAGAGCGGCGAGCTCGCGCATCGGTTTCTCTTAGCGGCTCGCGGCAAATTCAAGCTCAGGTGCTTCGACACATTGGACGCGGCGGTCAGGTTTGTCGTCGCACATGACGACACGGTCGAAGAGGATGATGTGGACCACTACATCGACATGCTCGGGATCGCCGAACATGTATTGGACGAAGATATGGCGCAGCGGATTGCCCGAGCGTTGCTGGTGTTTGAGTTCTTGCAGATCGACACCAAGCGGCTCGCCGCAATCGTCGAATATGTGCGGCAGGAACTCGATGTCAGCTACGTGGTGCTGGTCGAGATGATCGGCAATTTACTTCATGCCCACGTGCAAGCTTTCGTCGGCTCCGATCAGGAGCGGCGGCGCCCCACGGTGGCCGCGGTCGATGACCAACGCCAAACCGCCGACTGATCCGGCGTGAATATGATCTTAGGGAACAGGCGGGGAGGAGCGGGTCGCGGCAACCCTCTCCTCCTCTTTCACATCTGGAGTATCATAGAAGGTGATGCGCTACCTCATTGGCATTGATGAAGCGGGGCGGGGGCCGTTGGCGGGGCCGGTCGCGGTCGGGGCCGTGATGGTGCCCGTGGATTTTGATTGGAGCCTGCTAGAGGGCGTACGGGATTCGAAGAAACTTTCTGAAAAAAAGCGCGAGGAATTTTATACGCGCGCAAGTGAGCTTGCGCAATCCAAAGTGTTGCACTTTGCCGTGTCCACGTCTTCAGCGACATACATAGATAGATACGGCATTGTGCCTGCCATCAAGCGCGCGCTCGCCGAAGCGCTCTCCCGATTCGATATTGAGCCGCACGACTGCCGTGTCGTGCTCGACGGGAGTCTCCACGCCCCCGCGGAGTACATCCATCAGGAGACCATCATCCGCGGCGACGACACGGAGCCCGTTATTTCACTGGCATCTATCATGGCAAAAGTCACGCGCGACCGCCTGATGAAGCGTCTCTCGCCCAAGTACCCCGCCTACGGTTTCGACGCCCATAAAGGATACGGGACGTTGCTACACCGTCGTGCAATCGCCCAGTTCGGTCTCTCGGACGTACACCGCACGAGTTTTTGTCGAAGACTGGAAACAACGTGA
>JBBUAA010000003.1:1388-4771 GCA_038061075.1 Patescibacteria group bacterium
ACGGAATTACGCGAATCCGGTCAGAAGACGACCGAGACTAAAGAAAAAGAAACGACATCAAAGACCTAATGCGAATGAGTTTTTGTTCCCCTGCTCTTTAACCTGAAAGCTGATACCTGTTCCTTATGGCCAATAGACACTTAGCCCGTTCCGTCGTTCTTCAGGTTCTCTTTGAACGCGACGCGTCGGATAAAAAACTCACCACCGACGAGGTGTTCTCGCGGCTTTCTGATTATGCGAAAGAATTCGGGGCGCGCGATTCCGATATGACGTTCATGAAAGAACTCCTCCAGACCGCGCTCGCGAAGCAAAAAGAGATAGACGAGGTCATCGTGCGCGCGGCACCCGAGTGGCCGCTCGACAAGATCTCCGCCATCGACCGCAATATCCTGCGGCTGGGCTTGACCGAGCTTCTCTTTGCCGACCGTGCGCAAGTGCCGGCCAAGGTCGCCATCAACGAAGCCATCGAGCTGGCCAAATCATTCGGGAGTGCATCCTCGGGACGTTTCGTGAACGGCGTTCTGGGTGCCGTCTATATCGAGCTCGGCGAGCCGGGGAAAAATGAGGGTACCACGCGCAAGAGCGAGCTCCCGCGGGGGAAGATGCCGACGGAGCATTTGGCCGGCGCGGTCGTCTACGCGCGTCAGGGCGGGGAGACGTACCTCGCATTCGTCCACGACATCTTCGGGCACTGGACGATATCCAAGGGCAAGGTCGAGGAAGGGGAAGACGTGCGGGCAGGTGCTATACGCGAGATACAGGAGGAGATGGGCCTCAACATCAAGATAGTAGAGGAGCTTGGGGTCAACGAGTACATCGCCAACGACAGCAAGGTCGAGGGCGGGAAGAAGAAGAAGCGCGTGACCTACTTTCTCGCCGAGTCGCCCTTCTCCGATTTGAAGCTGGGGCCCTCCGGCGGCCTCGACGACGCGCAGTGGTTCCCGCTTGCCTCGGTTGGTGATTTGAATTTTTACGATGATACGCTCAAGATAATAATTCCCGCAATCAACTTGCTGGCAAAAAAACCAGTACGTAGTAAGTAGTACGTAGAACGTAGTATGATTCGCATTCTGGATTTTTCTACGAACTACGAACTACGTTCTACGAACTGAGCTACCATGTCCGACTTCAAAACATTTCAGACGAAGATCGGATATGAGTTCAAGAACGAACGCTTATTGGAGCAGGCATTCACACATCGCTCATTTCTCAACGAAAATCGCTCTGCGGGGCGGGAGCACAACGAGCGCCTCGAATTTTTGGGCGATGCGGTCTTGGAGCTCGCGGTGACGGAATTCCTTTTTGCAAAATATCCCGAAAAAGCGGAAGGGGAGCTGACCGCCTATCGGGCGGCGCTTGTGAATACCGTCTCCATCGCGGACGCCGCCGGAAAGCTCGGCATGAACGAATATCTGATGCTCTCCCGCGGGGAGTCCAAAGACACGGGCCGCGCGCGCCAGATAATTCTTGCCAATGCCTTCGAGGCGCTCATCGGTGCCATCTATCTCGACGCGGGCTACGGCGCCGCACAGAAATTCATCGGGGAGCAGCTCTTCCACAAGACCGACGATGTCGTCGCCAATCGCCTCTGGCAGGACGCGAAGAGCAAGCTACAGGAGACCGCGCAGGAAGAACTCGGCATCACGCCCGCGTACCGGCTTTTGGAGCAATCGGGACCCGACCACGACAAGCAGTTCGTGGTCGGTGCCTACATCGGGCAGGAAAAGATAGCGCAGGGCGAAGGCCGCTCAAAGCAGGAGGCAGAACAAGACGCCGCGCAGAAAGCCCTCGCGGCGAAAGGGTGGTGATTGACATCCACTTAGCCGGTTGAGACTATTTGTTTGTGGAGGTAACCATGACACAGCGTCTGGTACTTGCCCGAAGACTGGAACGTTTACTCGGAAGTAACAAGTTCTTGGCTCGTTCTGAATTCGCCTGCTGGATCTTGCTGGCGATTTTGGCCGGGGCCAGGATCATTTTCGGGGCCACGCTCCAGGCTGTCGATATTGCCCTTTTGGTCGGACTACCAATCCTGGTGGTTGCGTTCAAACGATTGTTGGCGAGATCGCAGCTCATATAACGACCACCCAGGGCCTCGCGGCCCTGGGTGCTGCTTTTTTGATTGTTAGTCATTAGTTGTACATATGTACAACTGTGAACATGTCAACGAATCTTGAAATATTTTCTAAGTTCGTACGAGTTGTCTACGTGAGAAGCCTTGATGAATGAAATAAAGGGTAGAATATCGTAAAACTGGGCAATTTCGCGCACCTCATCTTCCATTTCATACGGATAGATCCACACCGAACGCTGATAGAACACGAGTCCAAGATGCTGCAGGTGTCGAATGAATTGGATCCGTATTTTCGCTTTCTCCTGCGGAATATCAAATACAACAATGTGCCATATCTGGTCCCACTCTTTTGGCCTCGGGACTGATAGGCTCCACAGTTTCTCATCCTCAATGATCCGGCGGCCAATATCCGAGAGCTCGTATCGCTCCGGAGTTTTTTCGATATAGCCGCGATGATACATTTCCCAAACCTTGCGTTTTATTGCGCGACGATTTGGTTTCGTGTCGGGCATCGAAAGTTCCCGGAATACCCTGCCGAGTGCGCGCGGGGAGGGAACCGCGCCGATCCCTATCATGAAAGCCCCGAGCGCAACGATTTTCAAGATACGCACAGTTTTTTCCCTGCGCCGCCGCTTTTTCTCTGGCGATGCCCCTGGCGCAGTTCGATGTGTTCCATACTTGTACATATGTACAAGTAGTGTATCACCTGAACTTGAAGAACTTGCGGTGAAGGGGTGGTGATACAATATAGGACATGTTCCGTCCCTTTGAAGAAGAACTGCGCCCGAAGAAAGAGGAGCGGCACCGCGAGTCAGCCGCAGAGACCGACTTTGACGATCTGAAATTTTCTAAGGCCAAATGCGATACGTTGGCAAAGTTCGTAGAAAAAGTGGCCATAAAGATTGCCCCGATCCCGACCGATTCGTTCGAGAAGGTGGGGAGGGAATTCTTGGAGGAATCGTACGGCGCCGCCGGATATTCCGCGGATGTGGCGCGTTATGCGGGCGCCGCTCTCGCGGCGTACCAGTCCGACAATATCGTAGAGGCAACGGCAAATGTGGAGCAAGTATATGTCGCAATGAAAAAAATGTACCCGAAACAACCCGACCGGTACCTGAAGGACCCGAATGCAGATCCGGAAGTGCTTCTCAAAGATCCCGCCCGCCGCGCAGCCGGTGATGCAGCTCGCGAAAATGTTGCTTGGGCTGCGGGAGGCTTAGGCGTCGCCGCCGGTACCGATGAAGCTAAAAAGGTAGGAGAGGAGAGTGGAAAGGCCCCCAACTGAGGCTGGCGACGGGATACATCCGTC
>JBBUAA010000004.1:0-3710 GCA_038061075.1 Patescibacteria group bacterium
CCCCGTGGTCGAGACAATCCTCCCGTCGTCCAGATGCACCGTTCGTTGTGCAAGTTTCGCGTACTGCTCCTCGTGCGTGACCATGATGAGCGTCTGCCCCGCACGGTGAAGTTCCGTGAATATTTCCATGATGCGGCGTGACGAGTCGTTATCGAGATTGGCGGTCGGCTCATCGGCAAAGAGAACTTTCGGCCGGTGCGCGACCGCGCGGACGATTGCGACGCGCTGCTGTTCGCCGCCGGAGAGCCTGCTCGGAGTGCTGTCTATGCGGTGTCCGAGGCCCGCGCGCTCCAACTCACGACCGGCTATGCGGTAGCTCTCTGCTTTCCCGAGCCCCTGCATGAGGAGCGGGAGTGCGACATTCTCGATGGCGGTCAATTCGGGAAGGAGCGCGTAATCTTGAAAGACGAAGCCGAATTTCGAGAGACGGAAGTTCATTTTCTCCTGTGCGGTCATCGTGTGCGTGTCGTGTCCGTCGATGATGACCTTGCCTCCCGTCGGGTCGTCGAGAAGGCTTATCTGGTAGAGGAAGGTGCTTTTGCCCGCGCCGGAGCGTCCCATGATGGCTATCCACTCGCCTTCCCGCACTTTGAAATCAATGCCTTTCAGGACAGGCGTGAGTACGTCGCCGTTCTTGAATGTTTTCTCGAGTTTTCTTGTTTCTATCATACCCGCACACTAAATCTGCCGTAATTTTTTGCCGAAGCAACTCCAAAGAATATAAGGGCTTTCCCCATTGTTGAGTATTGATATGTAGTGATGTGGTTCATAAGAGGCAACGGCAGACTTAGTGTGCGGGCATAGCTAATTCCTGCCGAGGATGGAGTCGAGCGTATTTTTCCGGATGATCATCCACGCCGGTATATAGCCCGCGATGAGGGTCGAGGCGACGAGCAGGCCAACGCGGAAAAACGTCTGGTCGAGCGGAGCGACAAGGATCCCGTCGCTGAACGGAAAATCTATCGGATGCGCCGCGAACATAGGCACCAGTATCCCGTATACCAGCGCGAGTCCGACCGCAGACCCCAGCATTGCGTAAAAAATGGATTGAAAGATGTATGAGAACTCGATCGCCCGTCCGTTGATGCCGATGCCTTTCAGAATGCCGATGTACTTACGCCGCGTGAGCGCGTTGATGAATATCACGATGAATATCGTGATGGAGGCGACGATGAGGCCGAGCGATGAGAATACGTTGCCGAGGAGGTTGAAGGTCGCAATGATGTCTTTGAGGAATTGCGGTTGCGCATTGTGTATTAAAAAACGATTTGTGTCAATTGCCGCTATGCGGGAGGAGTGTCACGAGTGCCGCCATGAGCACTATGCCGACCGCAAAAAAGACCATGTGCTTAAGGTAGTGCCCGCGTTCGCGTGCTGAATCGATAGAATGCGGAATGAGGTCGTGAAATACGACGATGAGGTACGACCCCGCCGCAAGTCCGAGCAACGGTAGTTCGAACGCCTCGAATTGTTCGAGGAGAAAGTACCCGCCCACGGCACCGATAAGAATAGTCGCCGAAACGAGAAAATTGTAGGTGAGCGCCGTTCGCACGGAAAGCCCCGCCTGCCGCAAAACGAAAAACTCGGATATTTCCTGCAATACCTCGTGCACGAGAATGCTCGCCGTACTCGCAATGCCGAGGAGCGGCGATGCGGCAAAAGAAGCGGCGATAACGATGCCATCGCCGACGTTGTGTATCCCGTCGCTCAAGAGGACGCGGCCCGCGTCTATTCTTGTGTGCGCGTGATCCGCCGCTTCGACGTCGTGATGGTGGTGAAAGTGCGGAAGATACCGAAAGGCCACGAGGACGAGGAGTGCCCCTGCGACGACCCAAGGAAATCCGGCCGCAAAAGAGCCAGCGTGTTCGATCATTTCCGACGAGATGCTGTACGTGACGACAAGAAGCACACCGGCGGCAAAACTCACAAAGAAGTGAAGGTTGCGCTCGATAAACGGCCCCGCGGCGCGCCACGTAACGAGCTTGCCCGACAATGAGACGAGCATGACGAGGAATGACGCGATGAGTATTTCGAACATGCCGGTATTCAGTAAAGGCAGTATACTAGGTACATGCTCGATAAGAAAATACGGAGCTTCAGGTATGCGTTCGAAGGCTTCCGCATCGCATGGCGTGAAGAGTTCAATTTCCGCTTCGATGTCATCTGCGCCGTCATCGCGGTCGCGCTCGGATGGTATTTCGATATTTCGACCATCGAGTGGATTATCGTCATTTTCCTTATCGGCTTCGTTCTCATGGCGGAGTCCTTCAACACCGCGCTCGAAGAGCTCTGCGACATGTATCGCCCCGTCCATGACCCGCACGTCGCGAAGATAAAGGACCTGTCCGCGGGCGCGGTCCTCGTGGCTGCCGTCGCAGCGCTCGTCATCGGATGTATCATATTCTTACCCCGCATAGTCGCGCTTTTCTCATGATGGACATTCTTTCCTCGTTCGATGCGAACACGGTCCAAGCGCTCGCCGCAGTGCGCACGCCTGGCACCACACAACTCTTTATGTCCATAACCGCGCTCGGCAGTACCGTCCTCATCGGGGGGCTCAGTATTCTCCTCGGTCTCTATTTCCTCGTGCGCGGTCGCCTTTCACTCTTGGCGGGTCTTGCGGTCGCTATCGGGGGAGCCGGAACCGTTCTCTTTACCCTCAAGGAAGCGGTCGCGCGTGCGCGACCGCCCGCCGCTCTGCAGGCCTACGCGGAGACCGGTTTTTCGTTCCCGAGCGGTCACGCCACGATGTCACTCGCCTTCTACGGTTTTCTCGCGTACCTCGCGTACGGAATATTTCCCGCGGGCCGTTATCGCGTCGCCGCGACGGTAGCCGCCGGCGGTCTCGTCTGGTTCATCGGATTCAGCCGTGTGTACCTCGGCGTCCACTACCCGAGCGATGTTGGGGCGGGATTCGTCATTGCGGCCATCTTTCTGTGGCTCGCGGTGGTCGTTACGAAAAAATTCGGGAAAAACGCCGTCACCCGTTGAATGGCGACTTCGGGGAGCGCGCGAACAACGGGAAGGCGAGTTCCAACTGTTCATTCTGTATCACCCATCGATACAAAGAAGGAGCCAGTAGCACCGAGAAGACGACGGTCCCGAGCACGTGCATGAGCGTAAAAGGTATCTGTCCCATGAGCGCAACCGAAAATGACTGGTGAGTAAACACAGGGCCAATGAGCATCGTCACCGCATCATAGAGAATGGTGCCGGGGACGCCGAACATAAGAAAATTCTTCACGCTCGCCTCCCTATTTTTGAAAAAAAGGTGCGCCCCGACACCGAGAAGACCGTAGCAGACGGCGGTCACTGCCGTCCAGATGCCCCACCCGCTCGTTACCGCGTCAAAGAGAACGATGCCGAGAAAACCGAAAAGAAAACTGCCCGCGAGGCCGTAGCGTTTCGAAAACGGCATGACGGTCGCAAGCATCGGCTCGAAATTCGGCGGACGGAACGGGATGAGCCGGAAAAGAAAAACGGCCGTCCAGCCGATAATGAATTTGAGTGCGCCCGAAGGTATCGAAATTCTCATGCCTGCCTGCCGTCAGGCAGGGACTATGAGTGTACCATAGCGCCCCGACACGGATGTGGGGAGCGGCAAGTGCAGAGTGCCGGAGCGCAGTTTTTTGACTGGCGACGTGGAGCGAGAGAAGTGAACATGCATGTTCACTTCCGAGCCGAGGAGTCCAGAAACTAGAAGGTTACGG
>JBBUAA010000004.1:3810-9952 GCA_038061075.1 Patescibacteria group bacterium
CCGCCTAATGTATACGAACTCACAAGACCGAGGAGCCAGAGTACTACAAGAAGCGCGACTATGGTGAACAACATAAAATTATCGTTACGATTAAGAGGGCTTTACCCTTGTGGAGACGCGGGGACGCGCCAACAATTACAAGCGTCCGATATATCAATACCGCTTTCAGTATGAAGCGGGGATGAATTGGGGTGCAGTCTATACTTGTACATATGTACAAGTATGGATTAAGGAGTGCGATGGGATGTCAGCCGAGATGCGCGTGGTCGTTCCAGACCTTGAGTTGCCACGGCGAGACTACCTCCCCGACGGCTTTGTGCGATGGCGCGCCGTGTGTGAGCACAGTGATGCCGGTATTTTCCATAAGGTCGAATCCGCGGATAACACCCTGACATTCTTGCGCCGTTAACTCATGCCCGAACACGGCCGCGGCCGCGATTATCCACATGAAAAATCCGTGCGATACGACGAGGATATTCTCCTCGGACCGCCCTTCGAGGTAGGCGAGACCGGCGAGCGCCCGCTGCTTAAGGTCGTCGAAGTTCTCCCCGTCTTCAAACCGATACCCCGCAACCGTGAAATTCCCGTGGTAGGACTTGTGCGCTTCCATGATTTCCGGACCGCTCACTTCTTTCCCGAGGAGCCTTGAGGATTGAATTCCCTCCACGAAAAATGCGGACGATTTGATTTTCACTCCTATTCTTTCGGCCACGACAGCGGCGGTTTGCTGTGCGCGCTTCAGAGTGCTTGCGACGACCAACTCGATGGGAAGTTTGGACGCGCGTTCCGCTATTTCCCCCGCTTGCTTTATCCCGCGCTCGGACAGCGGCGTCTGCAGTTCGTTGAACCGTCTGGCTGCGTTATTCACGCTCTCCCCGTGCCGCACGAAATAAATAGTCTTCATACTATCCGAGATGCGAGTGGTCGTTCCAGATCCAGAACTGCCACGGAGCGGGTTCGCCCCACGCCTGCTTCGGAGTTGAGGCGTCGTGACGTAAAACGGTAATGCCTGTGTTCTCCATGACCAGCGAACGGGCGAGGGGTTCGAAATTCTCGCCGTTCAGCGCGTCTCCATAGATAGCCCGTGCCACCAAGTACCGCATGTAAAATCCGTGCGTAACGACAAGAATGTTGTCTTCTTTTCTCTTGATAAGGTATGTAAGCGCTTCTCCTGCCCTGGCCGACAGGTCTTCGAAGGCCTCCCCGTCCAGGGCGCGAGGGCCCTTACCCATAAGGCTCCGCCACCACTTATCGTTGAGCCGTTCTGCCTCAGGATCGCCGAATGGCTTCCCATTGAGCTCAGACGGCTTGCGGCGTTCGCGGAACAGATCAGAAAACTCGACTTCGTGACCGGTTTCCGCAGCGATGATCAAAGCGGTCTCCCTTGCTCTCGTTTGCGTACTGGAAACAACAACTTCGATTGGCAGCTTCGCGCAGCGTTCAGCAACGTATTGCGCCTGCTTCTTCCCCGCTTCGGTCAGCGGAACATCCACGGCCTGATACACGGGCGCAATGTTCCCTGTACTTTGCCCATGCCGCACGAAATAAATAGTTTTCATATCAGGCGTCGGGGCGGTTGCGTATCCGCTCGATGATGCTCGTCGTTGAATTTACTTTTTCGATGGGCAGTATCTTGAGCTCGACGCCGAGGCCTTTGAGTTCGTCCCTGTACGCGTTCCACTTCGGATTCACCGATACGATGACGTCCGGCTTGAGCGCGCGGGCCACCTGCATGCGCGCAGGCTCCGCATCGCCTTCCCTGCCCTCCGGAGCGATGACGACGTAATCCACATACCGTATCGCGTCGAGAATAGCCGCACGCACGTCCTCATTCTGTATTGGCCGCCCTTCTTCCTTGTAGCTGCGTATCTCCGCATCGCTTTTGAGCGCGACGACG
Source organism: Patescibacteria group bacterium (assembly GCA_038061075.1). Classification (GTDB taxonomy): domain Bacteria; phylum Patescibacteriota; class Minisyncoccia; order Phycocordibacterales; family UBA2100; genus UBA10103. Next base: position 5,708 of record JBBUAA010000004.1, read on the forward strand.
AGGACATCCCCGAGCGCCTTAAGGTCGCGCAAATAATCAATATGCCCCTGATGAAGGATGTCGTACGCCCCGCCCGCCAGCACTATCTTCTGGCTTTTATGTTTTTCCCGAATGGCGGAAAGGTCCGAAAGTTTGATTATCATCTGGGCATTCTACAGCAAAAAATCCCCATAACGACATACGATGTCGTTATGGGTTAGAGAACGAACATTCCGTCTTTGTAGATGACCTTGGTCTTTCCGCCCTTGAGGTGCGCCGTCACGGTGCGGTCGGTCGTCGAGATGATGTCGGTATGAATCGACGAGTCGTTATAACCAAGCGCCTTCGCTTGAGCATTAGTGAGTCTCGACACGTCGCCCGCATAACAATCACGGTACGCCATGCCGAGGGCCATATGTGTATTACCGAAAGGCCCGCCCATATTCTCATCGTAGAGCGTCTCCGCCATGAACTTCGTGATGCGGGAGTGGCGCTTGTCGGTCAGCGAGTATTCGCCGATTCTATTCGCACCTTTTGTCGCTATCATCTCTTTCAGAAGTTTCTCATTCGTCCTCGCCTTGGATTTTACAACAAGACCATTCTTGAATTCCAATTCAATACCGGTGATCTTGGATCCGTAGCGATAAAGCGGTTGATTGAAGCGTATCCAGCCGTTGGTACCACGCCAATCCGGGCTAGTGAATATTTCAAAGCTCGGAATATTCGCCCCCGAACCGGAGCGCCACGCGCGCTTTTCACCAAGTTTGACCCAGAGATCCATATCTTTCCCTACGGCGTGCAACCGGTCAATCTTGGGTGAAAGTTTATTCAAGCGACTCCTGTACTTTTCGATGTCGTGGTAGACCTGTTTCCACTTTGCGATAGGATCTTTCTCGGCCAAGAAACACGCTTTGATTATCTGGTTCCAGTATTCCTTTTCCGAAAGTCCCGCCTCTTTCGCCATCGCGGGCGTACCGTACATCGCGATGGACCACGACATCTTGCCTTTCCACTCCTTCTCATGCCGCCAATCCATAAACGGCTTCATCGCGACCCCGCGCGCCATTATCTTTTTGGGGTCTATCCCGTCCATGAGGTGCATATCCTTGTCCGCAAGGATGAAGAGCGAGTGGTCCATCTGGTCTACGACGCCTTTCAGGTACTTGGCGGGAAAGAATTTTATTTGTTCGTCCGAAGCGTGCTGATAGAAATACCTGCTCGTACTTTCATTGCGGCGCATGTCCCCCTTCTCCTCATCGGGCGCATAGTGCGAAAGCACGTGCCCGCCCGCATCAACGATGGCGTTGCAGATGGCAATATAGAGGGGTTTCGCGCTTTCGTTCGCCGAGAGCCGGACGACATCGCCCTGCTTTATCCCTTTGCCCATGCCGAGCGCGAAATTGACCATCACCTCGGCATATCTCTTTAATATTTTTTCGCTGGGTGTGTATGACATGCGAGAAGACTACAAGCAGAGCCGTGCTTTGTCTAGCGATACAGTATTTCTTTTGCCCGTTCGCGGATGTCTATCGGATAGACACCCGAAAAACATGATGTTGAAAATTGGTCTTCTGGTATCCCTGTCGCCTGTATCATGCCTTCGTATGAGAGAAAGCGCAGAGAGGTCGCGCCGAGGAATTCCCGCATCTCCTCGACCGATTTCGTTGACGCAATGAGGTCGGACTGCTTCGGCGTATCGATGCCGTAAAAGTCGGGGAATTTCACGGGAGGCGAGGCGACGAGAAAATGCACTTCCTTTGCACCCGCTTCGAAAACCATTTTGACGATCTGGCGCGAAGTCGTGCCGCGCACGATAGAATCATCGAATATCACGACGCGCTTTCCTCCGATGATTTCCGGCAGCGGCGTCAGCTTCGCTTTTACCCCCTGCTCGCGGATGTGCTGCTCGGGTGTGATGAACGTCCGGTGAATGTAGCGATTTTTGACGAGTCCCATCTCGAACGATATCCCGAGCGCTTGCGCGTAACCGATCGCCGATGGAATGGCCGTTTCGGGTACCGGTATGACTACATCCGCTTCAAGCGGGTATTCTTTGGCAAGTTGTATGCCGAAATTTTTGCGCACGCCGTACACCGACTTCCCCAAAAGCTCGCTGTCGGGACGCGCGAAGTAAACGAACTCAAAAATGTCCAGCTTTGGATCCGCCGCCGCCAGCTGTTCACTCCGCATCCCCTTCTCATCCACGATGACCATCTCGCCCGCCGCTACGTCCCTCACATATTCCGCGCCTATGGGAGCGAATGCACAGGTCTCCGAGGCGATGACGTACCCGCTGTTCAATTTCGCTATTGAGAGCGGTCGTATGCCGCAGTGGTCGCGCACCGCGACGAGCATATCGCGGGACATAATAAGGATGGAGAACGCGCCCGTCATGAGCGGATAGACATCTCTGATCGCCGCAGTGAGATCGAGTCCTTCGCGCATGCGCACACCGATCGCTTCAACGATCATGCGCGAATCGGAAAATTCCGACGTGTCGATGTTCTTTGAGCGTAAAAACTCCGAGAGTGCGTCCGTGGTGGGAAGATTGCCGTTGTGGACGAGCGCGATGGCTCCGTCGTCGGGCGCGGAGCACAGCGAAACCGAATCGTTGAGGCTCGGATGCGGATCTTCGTAGGATATCTTCTGGAGTGAGCCTGCGCCTGCGGCAAGCATCGGCTGCGCGTGTTTTACCTTGGAGCCGCCGGTCGTTGAATACCGATTGTGGCCGACCGCAATGTGCCCCTTGAGGCTGCCGATGAGCTCATCATTGAATATCTGCGACACAAGCCCCATGCCTTTGTGGAGCGTGATGGTCTCGCCGTCGGCGGTCGCGATACCCGCGCTTTCCTGACCGCGGTGCTGGAGTGCGTAGAGTCCGAAGAAGGAGAGGCGGCTCACGTCGAGCCCCCTGCCGAAGACCCCGAAGACCGCGCATTTCTCTCCAAGAGGCTCCATAGGAAGGAGCCATTCTATCAGAAAAACCGCAAAAAGGTTATTCACTTACACTCTTCCCCAAAAGCCACAACAGTACCGCCTTTTGGACGTGCTTGCGGTTCTCCGCCTGATCGAAAATGACGGAATTTTTGTGGTCTACCGCATCGCGTGTTATTTCGTACCCGACATGCATCGGCATGCAGTGCATAATGCGCGCTTTGGGCGCATGGGTGTCAATGAGCGCGGCATTGAGTTGGTACGGTAGAAAGACGGTCTTGCGGCGTTCGAATTCCGCGGCAAATTCCGGTTTCGGCTGGCGGTTGTTGAAATACTCGGCGTCGAGCCACGTGTCCGTGTGCACGTAATCGGCGTCCATGACTGCGTCTTCCGGCTTCTGTACGCGCTCCACATTGCCCGTACCCTCGGCCTGCGCATTCAATTCCGCATCAATGCTTGCCGGATGCGCCTCGGGCGCCGCAAGCGCGACCTTGATGCCCAGCTTGGCGCATGCGAGCATCAATGTATTCGACACGTTGTTCTCTATCCCGATCCACGCGATCTTTTTAACGTTCTCCAGTCCGCCGGAGTATTCCGCCATCGTCAGGATATCTCCGAGCGCTTGGCACGGATGGTATTTCTCGCTGCAGCCGTCAATGACCGGTATCCGGTCGAATGAAGCCGCCGTCTGTGCGTCTTCCACACGCATCGGGCGCATCATAAGTACGTCGCCGAAACGCATGACCGCGCGGATCTCGTCGCGGAAATCCGCGAGCGGCAGCTGTGCGTGCGACGCGGCAAGAAAGATGGCGTGTCCGCCGAGCTCCGTCATGCCCGCTTCGAACGAGAGCCGTGTACGCGTCGAATTCTTCTGGAAGAGCATGATGAGCGTTTTGTTCGGCAGAAGGTTGGTCACCTCCCCCGCTTTATATTTTTTCTTAAGGATAGCGGCCATGTCCAATATTTCGCGGATATCGTCCGCACTCTGCTCTTTGAGTGAAATGAGATGCCTCATAGCATTTTTTTGATGCGCTGGCGGTATGTACCGAGTGCCAAGTTCCCCGGCGCGCCGAGGCCTTTCTTCGAGGCGATGTTCTTCTCCAAGTCGACATCTTCAGGGACCATATATGCGGCCTCTTTATAGGCATCGCGGAACGGTATTCCATCCTTGATGACGCGCTCATTCGCGATGTCGGCGGTGAATATATCGTTGTGTATCTTCGCGCGGATGCTCTCCTGCTTTGGCGTGAGCCCCGAAAGGAGGGTGCGGACGACCGCGAGACTGTCCGCGACGATCTGAGTCGATTCGATGAGCGGCTTTTTCATGAGCTG
>JBBUAA010000004.1:10052-13516 GCA_038061075.1 Patescibacteria group bacterium
GCCGAGGTGATGCTTCATGTAGAGGCGCACCGCGGTCTGCACCTGATCGTTCCTGCTTCTTCCCGTGTGTATCTTCTTCCCCACATCGCCCTCGGTCTCCGTCAGATAATTTTCGATGACGGTGTGGCAATCCTCCATCTCCGGTGTAATAGAAATTTTGCCGTCCGCGACGTCCTTTTCGAGCGCGGCGAGCCCGTTCTTCACCTTCGTGAACTCCTCGTCGGTAAGGATGCCGATCTTTGAGAGGCCTTTTGCATGCGCGCGGCTCGCCGCGATATCAAAGGGGAGCAACTCCATATCGAATACGTAATCGGTCCCCGCCGTATACTTCTCGACGGCCGAGTCCGTTTTCTGATCTGTTTTTTTCCAAAGTTTTGCCATACTGTTTATTCTGAAGTTCTTGAGAACATTAGAATGAATTATTTCCCTTTCTTTTTATTCTTGCGCGCTATCTGATTGGCGATTTTCATCTGGAGCGTGTAGACCTCAATGAAGCCCGCGCTGGCATTTACGTTGAAGTTGTATCCCTCGGCGTTGTTGAAGGAGGCGAAAGAAAGCGCGTACGGTGAGTTCATCGCGACGACCGTCGCCTGCCCCTTGAAGAGTCTCACCGTCACTTCTCCCTCTACCCTCTCATTGGCCGCATCGTTGAATGCGTTCAGAGCATCCATCGAAGGGTCGAGCCACAGGGCGTGGTAGCACAGGTACCCCCAGCGTATATCGAGGGTTTCTTTCAGCTCGTTGAGCGCGCGCGTCGAGACATATCTTTCGAGCGAGCGATGCGCCTCGATGACCGTGTGCAGACCGGGATGCTCGTAGATACCCCTGTTCTTCAATCCTATCAGCCGGTCTTCAAGCACTTGGAAGGTACCGACGCCGTGGGCTCCCGCTACTTTGTTGAGCGCCATGATGAGTGCGCCGAGGCTCAATTTTTTGCCGTTGAGCGCTACGGGGAGTCCGTTCTCGAATTCGAGCTTCACGAACTCCGGCTCGTCCGGCGCGTCCTTCGGGAGCGTGTACGTCGTGAGGAATCTCTCTTCGGGCGCGATGAGACTCGGATCGGTTATCTCGCCGCCTTCCCACGTGATACCGCCCATGTTGTCGTCGTCGGAATACGGGAAATCAAGCGTCGTGGGGACCGGAATGTTGTTCTTCTTTGCGTACTCTATCTCCGCGTTGCGGTCCATGTTCCACTCCCTGACCGGCGCGATGACCTTCATCTGCGGGTTATGTGCCACGATGTATCCGTCAATCCGCACTTGGTCGTTGCCTTTTCCCGTCGAGCCATGCGCTATGCAATCGGCCCCCTCCGCTTCCGCGACCTCAACGGCTTTTTTCGCCAAAAGCGCGCGCGCCATCGGCGTCGAGAGGTGATACTCACCCTGATAGTGCGCGTTGGCCTTGATACCCTTCGCCAAATATTCAGCGGCAAACTCTTCCCGCACATCGAGCGCGACCGCTTTCACCGCGCCGAATTTCAGGGCCTTCTGCTTGATGGCTTCGAGGTCGTCGTGCTGCTGGCCGAGGTCCAGCGTGAGCGTCGTCACCTTGGCGCCGTATTCATCCTGTATCCACTTGAGCATGACGGACGTATCGAGCCCGCCCGAGTACAGAAGAAGCACGTGCTTTATCTCCCCCGCTTTTCCCTCGTACGAGGCGACTTTCTGATATGTTTGTGTATTGTCCATACTCGTTGAAGTTTAGCACTTTATTTGGCGCAGCTTGTAACCGCCGCATCCAGAATTTTCAGGGCCGTATCGATCTCTTTTTTCGTCACCGTAAGCGGCGGCATGATGCGCAAGACCACTGCCTGTGTGCAGTTGATGAGCAGTCCCTTTTTGAGACACTCTTCGTAGATCTCTTTTCCTTCGACCGCGAGTTCGATGCCGGTCATGAGCGCCATGCCGCGCACTTCGCGGATGACAGAGTGCTTTTTCTTGAGCGCGTTCAGTTGCTTCAGAAGGTACGCGCCCATCACCGCCGCGTTCTTCACCAGTTTCTCCTTCTCTATCGCCTCGAATGTGGCTATCGCCGCCGCGCACGCCAAAGGACTTCCGCCGAATGTCGTGCCGTGCGAACCGGCGCCGAGTGTGTCGGCAATTTCTTTTTTCGCAACCAAAGCGCCGATGGGGAAACCGCCGCCGAGGGATTTTGCGAGCGTGAGCATGTCGGGCTCGATGCCGAAATTCTGGTAGCAGAACATCTTGCCCGTCCTTCCCATTCCGGTTTGGATTTCGTCGAAGATAAGCAGGATGTTCTTTTCGGTGCAAAGGCGGCGCAGGGCCAAGAGATATTTTTTGTCCGCCACGCGAATACCGCCCTCGCCGTAAATGGGCTCAAGCATGATGGCGACCGTTTTCGGAGAAATTGCTTTTTCGAGCGCCGCAAAATCGTTGAACGGGACGTGGACGAATCCCGCGGGAAGCGGATCGAACCCTTTCTGATGCTTTTTCTGACCGGTCGCCGTCACGGTGGCGAGGGTGCGGCCGTGGAACGAACCTTCGAAGGTGATGACCTCATTACGCTCGGGGTTCCCGAATTTTCTCGCGAGCTTGATGGCCGCTTCGTTGGCCTCGGCACCGGAGTTGCAGAAAAATACTTTTCCGGCAAACGAATGCTCGATTATCTTTTCCGCCAATACCCCCTGTCCCTCATGGTAGTAATTATTGGAGACGTGGATGAGTTGCGCTGTTTGTTTTTGTATGGCCTTCACGACGCGCGGATGGCAGTGTCCTATCCCGCTCACCGCCCAGCCGGGGAAAAAGTCGAGGTACTCCTTACCCTTCTCGTCCCACACTTTCGTGCCCTTGCCGCGCGCAAGTACGAGCGGGGTTTTAGCGTACGTCGGGATGACGTATTTTTCGTAGAGGTCGATGATCTTTTTTTTGTTCATATTATTGTTTGACTATTTCGGTGCCGATACCCTTGTCGGTGAAAATTTCGAGCAGGAGACCGTGCGGAATTTTGGCATCAATAATGTGCGTCTTCCCGACGCCGAGCTCCAGTGCGTGGGTGCACGCCTTTACTTTGGGTATCATGCCGCCCGAGATGACACCGGAATCGATGAATCCCGCCACATCGGCTGTGGTCGCATGAGGGATGAGCGAACTCGGCTCCTTGATGTCCTTGTAGATACCGCCCACGTCGGTCAGGAGGACCAACTTGAGCGCGGCAAGCGCGCCCGCAATCGAGGCCGCCACCTGATCGGCGTTGATGTTGTAAGTCTCGCCGTCCTCCGCGCCGACGCCTATCGGCGGGATGACGGGAATGATGTCGCTCACCATCATCCTCTGTATCACGTCGCCGTTTATCTTCGTGATGTCGCCGACAAATCCGATGTCCTGCCCGTCGATGTCCGCATGTTTCTGTACCTCGATGAGGTGGTCATCCTTGCCGGAGAGCGAGAGTGCGCTCGCGCCGAGCGAAATGAGCTCGCGCACGATGTCATGATTTATCTTCGTGAA
>JBBUAA010000004.1:13616-16089 GCA_038061075.1 Patescibacteria group bacterium
GGCTTCAATGAGCACGCCCGCCTTCGCCAAGGCTCCTGCCTGCGCCAAGGCTTCGGCAGGCAGGTCGGCGGGCAAACCTGCAATGTTGTGAGTGGTTGCCATAGGCCTTTATGTTCTGTACGCCGAATTAAGCTGGACGTAGGCGAGAGATAGGTCGCAGGTGTAGGCGGTGGCGCTCGCTGTGCCCAATCCGAGGTCGACGGTTATCCGGATGTTCTTTTGGGCGAAGACCTTGTCGAGCAGCGCGGCTTTTTTCTCCACCTTTCCGCCTTTTTGGAGGACGAGTTCCTTTCCGAGATATATTTTCATCTTCCACGGGTCCACGTGCGCGGCTGATTGCCCGATTGCTGCGGCAATTCTCCCCCAATTCGGGTCCGAGCCGAAGAGGGCACATTTCACGAGATTGGACGAAGCCACCGCGCGCGCGGCAACCCGTGCGTCGCTGTCGCTCTTCGCGCCCAGAACCCTAACCTCGACAAATTTTGTCGCGCCTTCCGCATCGCGCACCATAAGCTTGGCGAGCGTGAGGAATAACGCCGCGAGCGCCTTCGAGAATATCTTGGACTCTTTTGAACCTCCGATTATCTTTTTATTTCCCGCCATGCCGTTGGCCAAGACGAGCACCATGTCATTGGTCGACATGTCACCGTCGATGGTTATCATGTTGAATGTATTTTGCGTCGCCTCATCGAGCGCCGTGCGCAGCGCGGGAAGCGCGATGGAAGCATCGGTCGTCACAAAACACAGCATCGTCGCATGCTTTGTCCCGCCGAAGCCTTTGGCGGAGGAGGAGAGTGCCATCTGCGGATGTATCATGCCCGCGCCTTTCGCTATCGCGCCGATCTTTATCTTGGTCTTTCCTATCATGACCTCGGCCGCGACTTCTTTCACCGTGTGGTCGGTCGTCAATATCCCGAGCGCCGCATCCTTCGCGCCTTTTTTACTTAATTTTTTTACCAACTCCGGTGCCGCATCGACGATTTTTCCGATGGGGAGCGGCTTTCCGATGACTCCCGTCGAGGCGACGAGCACGTTCTGCTTTGCTATGTGAAGCGCTGTGCCGATAGTCGCCGCCATTGTTTCCGAATCTTTGAAACCGGACTTCCCCGTCATGCAGTTGGCATTGCCGGAATTCGCAAGAATCGCCTGCGCTTTCCCGTCTGCCAGATGCTTTTTGTTGATGACCACGCAAGAAGCCTGCACTTTGTTGGTCGTAAAGACGCCCGCCGCCGTGCAGGGCACCTCCGAATAGATGAGCGCAAGGTCTTTCTTCTTCGATTTTTTTATCCCGCAGAAGAGGCCGCTTGCGGTGAAGCCCTTGGGCGCAGCGATGCCACCGGTTGTGAATTTAGTTGTCATAGGCCGGAAGTTTCTGCAAAGCCGCACATAATATTCATGTTCTGAATCGCCTGACCTGCGGCTCCTTTGTCCAGATTGTCTATCGTCGTCACGATGACCGCGAGGCCTTTCTCTTCGTTGACCTTGAGGCCGATGTCGCAGAAATTCGTATTCGTCACGTTCTTTATTTCCGGCAGGCGCCCCGCGTCGTACACCTTCACGAACGGTTCTTTCGCGTAGAAGGTTTTGTATACCGCAAGAAGTTCTTCCGTTGTTATTTTTTTCGCCAGCTTCACGTAGATGGTCGAGAGAATACCCCTGTTTATCGGGATGAGATGCGGCACAAATACCACACTCACCTTCTTTCCCGCCACTTCGGTGAGCGCTTGGTCTATTTCCGGCACATGCTGATGCTCGAACAGTTTGTACGCCTTGAGAGATTCGTTCACTTCGGGAAAGAGCAGATCCTTCGAAGCTTTCCTGCCGGCCCCTGTTACGCCGCTTTTGGCATCTATCTGTATCGTGTCGGTATCGAATATCCCCTCTTTCACGCCGGGCAAAAGCCCCAAGGCCGCGCCCGTCGGGTAACACCCCGGATTCGCCACGAGCGTCGCGGACTGTATCTCGGCCCTGTGTATTTCGGGAAGACCGTACACCGCATGCGACAAATTCGCGGTGTCGCCATGCGGCACTTTGTAGAACTTCTCATAGACTGCCGTATCTTTCAGCCTGTAGTCCGCGCTGATGTCGATGACTTTCTTTCCCGCTTTAAGAAGAACGGGAACAACCCCCATCGAGATGGTGTGCGGCAGGGAGAGAAACACGAGGTCGCATTTCTCGATTGCTTCTTCGACGGAGAATGCTTTGCACGGCAAATCCACCTTGCCCTGAAGGTACGGGAAGATGTCCTGTATGTTCTCACTCCTGTCTTCTTTGCCCGATACGTACGTGAGCTCCGCTTCGGGATGGCGCGAGAGAAGCTTTACGAGTTCTTCACCCGTATAGCCTGTGGCTCCGACGACTCCGACTCTTAATTTTTTCATATTGGTTTGATTTGGCAATTGAACGTTAGTATATACGATAAAACGGCCTCGTAATGAGGCCGTGAAAGTTTAAGAGGAAAACGAAAACTTCC
>JBBUAA010000005.1:0-1867 GCA_038061075.1 Patescibacteria group bacterium
CGCCGGTTTTTGGAAGTGTCCCATCAGCGAATCCCACGTGCGTCCCGTCACCGCCGGCACGGCATAGGCGGTGACCCACAAGCGCGTGAATGAATCAACAGTCGGCGTCTCTACGCCGCCGTCCTTTTGCTGCAGAGCGGAGAAGTAGTAGCGGGGCGTGTGATAGATCTGCCTCGTCCAAACCGTGTGCGAATCGCCTATCGCACTGACGGCCTGCATTGCCCACGCGGTCGAGAAGCTGTTGCCGAATCCGCCGTTGTCCGCCTGCTGCGAAGAGAGATACCCGTCGGCGCGGCTGAGAGCTCTCTGCGTCGCTTCCGCGCGCTTGAAGAGCGAGAGCGCCTGTATCGCGGCTGCGGTGAGGTCGATGCTTCCCTCCCACGAGCCATCGGGCCGCTGTGCCGCGATTATTCCGTCCCGTATGCGCTGCGGCATTTCGTCTTCGGAGCGGTAGCCGGCGTGCAGGAGCGGGAAGAGGGCGAAGATGTCGTCGTTGATGAACGACGGGTCGCCCACCTGCATGCCGTCGAAAGCCTCGACGATAGGTGTGATGTAATCGGTGCCCGTGCCGATGTAGGGGTCGATGCCGAGAGCAAGCAGAGCCATCGCATGCCGCTCATAATCAGTGGCTTTCGAGAGTTCGGGCTTCCACCGCAGGAAGTACTCGCGCAGTTTCGCCCGCGCGTCCCCGATATCATGGCTCGCGAACGCGAATGCGGCCCAGTCGGAAAGAAGCGGCTCCGGCAGCGCCCCGTCCGCATTCTGGAATGATTTCAGGAACAGCACCGCCTTCGTCACATCAAAATCGGAGGCGATGTTCCGGATGCCTTCCGAAGGCGGTGGGACGGCGGCGGTCGGACCGACCAAAGAGCCGATGGAGAATTCGACGGGCGAGCCGAGTTGATCGTTGGTCGTGAAGTCGGTGAGCCGGAAGAGAAGCGTGTCGCCTTGTACGACAAGCATGTCGGTCAGTCCGACCGCCGCTTCGGTGCCGTTCTTGTAAAGAGCCCAGTACTCGGTAGCTCCCGGAGTGATGCCGTTGAGGCTCTGCAAAAAGAGCCCGAAGGAAAAATTCTGGAGCGTATACGCGCTCACGGCGCTTTGCTCCCGTGCCGCAAAGAGCGCACAGACGCCAAGGTATTGTCCGGCGTACGTATGCGACACGCCGTCGGTGTCTACGACCGTACACTCGAGCGGGACATTGACGGAAGTCGCCGCAAAGGCGGGGGCCGTCATCAACATGAGACCAAGAACCGAACCTGCAAACATGCGCGCGCTTTTCATACAAAAAATAATTATTGCTAATTTCTAATAACCCTTTTCATCCCGTTAGAAATAGCCCGCCCAAGCCCTTGGGGCGCGCAAGCGCGGGCGCGATTTCTAACGGGATTCATACCTCCACTCGACGGCGTCACCCGCCTTGAGAGATGTTTGCGAGGCGCCGGTCTCGGAGGTTTTTCCGTTGACATAGAGGATCCAATAAAACCCGTCGCCTCCATACTTGCCGTTCAGGGACTCGACGAAAAATCCCAGAGAAGGATATTCACGTCCCGAAAAGGTGATGGCTCCCGAATCCGCGAGCGTCCGCATCGCCTCAAGCACCGTGGCATCCGCGGGAATGCTCGCGTCGTAACGCGTGCCCTCGATGGAAACGACGACCCCGATCTCCGTAGGTTTAACCTCCCGAGTCTCGGCGGTCGTTGTCGCGTATGGTGCGGGCCACTCGGTCGTCTTCAAAAGCTTGGCGTTCATCGACGACTGGATCGTATAAAAAACGACGCCGAACAGGATGAGTGAGGAGACGGTTATGAGGACGAGATATTTTGTACGCATAGATTGGTTTGTTCTGTCTAGTTCACGTCGCATT
>JBBUAA010000006.1:0-1513 GCA_038061075.1 Patescibacteria group bacterium
ATCGAGAAAATCTTTGAGCACCTTCCACCGCTCGCCTCCTTCCGCATCCACGTTTACCGTCCCGCTCTTTCTGTTGAGGACATAAAGGACCGGCTTCATGGTGAGCAGATGCAGACTTTTTGCCACGAGCTGCTCTTTTGCATCGAGGGCGACGGTGCGCGCGGCTTTTCCCGCCTGCAGTGCGGGCACCACTTTGCGGAGCACATCCCGCTCGGCGATGAGTTCCTTGTCCCCGCCTTTGGAATCGCGCTCCACGCGTTCGAGCCGCTTCTCCGCCGTTTGCATATCCGCGAGCACGAGTTCGAGGTCGATGACCTCAATATCCCGCATCGGATCGGTCCCGCCGTGGACATGATGCACATCCTCGTCGTCAAACATGCGGACGACTTCGGCTATGGCATCCACTTCGCGGATGTGCGTGAGGAATTGATTGCCCAAGCCTTCCCCTTGCGAAGCCCCTTTCACCAAGCCTGCGATATCCACGAATTCCACCGCGGCGGGCACTTTCTTTGCCGAATGCGACATCTCTGCGAGCTTATCGAGGCGGAAATCGGGCACCGCAACGACGCCGACGGACGGGTCTATCGTGCAGAACGGATAATTCTCCGCAGGCACTCCCTTTTTTGTAAGCGCATTAAAAAGCGTCGACTTTCCGACATTGGGTAATCCGACGATACCAATGCTCAATGACATCGGGCCATACTAGCCGAAAAGAGGTCTTGTCGCTATATCCCTGCGCGGCCAAGTGCACGAACTCGCTGTAGCCATCGGGCTTTGCGGGCTGTGGGAATATTTTCGGACGGACCGAACCATGCCGTGTGTACGGAAAAGCCCGCGAACCACAGAATCCCCCATTTGAGCTGCGCATTTACGTTGCCCGGTAAGAGCCACACCATCCACGGATTGGTACCGCTCGCGAGGATGATGCGGGCGGATTTGCCGCGGAACATGCGGTGCCAAAAAGCGCTCCGCTTCCCGCTCGGCAATTTCATGTAGCGGAACGCGGAGCCGGGCAGCCACGCGCGGTCGAAAAGTCCTTTCAAGAGCGCGGGCATGCCGACCCACCACACGGGGTGGATGACGACAAAATGGTCGCAGGCTTTGACGAGTTCCTGAAAACGAAGCAGGTCGGGCTCGAGCTCCTGCCGCTCGCGGTATCCGCGGTGAAGTATGGGGTCGAACCGCATCTCGCCGAGATTCATGCGGTCGACTTCGTGTCCCGCCGCCCGCGCGGCGGCTTCGTACGTCTCTGCCATTTCGCCGCAAAAGCCGCTTTTGTCGGGATGTCCGAGAAGGATGAATATCTTCTTCACGGTCATTCCTCTTTCCGCGGGGTTGGCGCCGGCTCCTCCCATGCGTCTTTCGCATCTTCATCGAATTCCCCCACCTGCTGGGATTTTCCTATCTGGTGCAAAATGAACGCGCGGACCGTCTTCACGCTGAAATAAAAAGCGACGAGAAAAATGATGGCGATGAGCTCGCGCCAGATAAATTGCATCCACGTACTCGTCTC
>JBBUAA010000006.1:1613-4984 GCA_038061075.1 Patescibacteria group bacterium
CGTCAGGCGTTTTTGGCAACCGCAATGATAGCGTCGGAATCGTCCTCAGGAGCCGTCGCATTTTTGCGCTCATGTCCGCAGACGATGCATTGCTGGACGATTGCGTACTCCGGACTCGCCCCTTCCACGCGAATGGGCTCCATCATGCCGCCGCATGCGGCGGAGCGATCGCCCGGATGAATATCAACATGCTTCGACCACAAACATTTCGGACAGTGATTGGTGTAGCCGGTACCCGCGACCTCGTAGCCGCAGTTTTCACAAACGAAATTCTCAATTCGTCTTTGGAAACTCATACACGTGTCGCAGGCTGACTCTTACTTGATTGAGACTGACGTTGCTTGTTGTATCAGCTGCATTCCCGAAAGCGCGGTGCACTGCAGTGTGAATCCCCATACGATGGGCACCGTCGCGGCACCGCTTGTCGGGACTTTTTGCGAGCCTTCATTCCCCCGCGCGATGGAGCTCGTACCCGTGCCCGACCGCAAAAATACTTCGCACGGCGCCGACGGATTCGTGCCGACCGAGGACCACGAGACGATAACGGGATTTCCCCGCGCGACCTCGCGCGGCTGGGCGATGATGCTCGCGACCGCCTGCAGGGCCTGCGGGACGCCCCCGTCGGCCTGAACATTTCCCTGCTGAAGGATGGTTTGCGAAATGGGTTGCTGCGGCTGTTGCTGTTGTTGCGGGTACGAGGTGCCTCCTCCCGAGCTCACGCCCCCGCCGTATGAGCCGCCGTAGGACGATTGAGAGTACCCAACCGGCAGTGTGTTTGAAAATGGCGACTGGTAGGTCCCCGCACTGCGATTATTACTGTACCCGCCGAAGGGATTCACATTACCAAACGGTGACGCTGAATACTGTCCGCCGACAGGGAGATTTTGCGTGAGGTTCGTTATGGTCGGACCGTTTGTAACCGCTTCAGTCGCCGCGGAATACGCGGCCTGCCAATAACCGCTGGCGTTACCGTTCTGAAGCAGGTACGTGTTGTTGAGCGCTTTGGAACCGTACACCGCCGCAGCGTAGCCGCCGCCATTGTATGCCGAGAGCATTCGTGCGTAATTGCCGCCGGTCGCATCACCCTTCTGCTGCAACACGAGCGCCTGCATGCGCAGACTCTGCGATGCGATCCATTCAGGATTAAGTGACGTGTCGCGGATATCCACCTTGTTGAGCATGTACTCTTCGCCGTAGACCTGCCGGTACGTATTCAGGAGTCCGTTTGCGGTCGGCTGATATACCTGCGCAAGGCTTGTTGAGCGGCCTCCATCGCCATAGAGCCGCACATTGCCCGGCGTCTCATTCATCATCGTCGCGAACTGCGCCTGCGTCGTCACGTAGCACGCGCCTCTCACGGTCGAGCAGACGCGCCGTTGCGCGTCCGCGGCGATGGAACCCAGAACCGTCGGGTCTATCTTGTTGCCCGGCAAGAGCGGCGCGCTTGGCTGTCCCGTGGCGTCCAGCACGAGCGGCTGCGGCCCGGGGAATGTTTCCTCGACTGTGCCACGGTACTCTTGTAGCTCTTTTTCGGTAAATGCGGATGCAAACCTGTCGGGATCGGACAGACGCGCGGCATTGTCCTTCAGCGATCGGAGCGTCTCCTCGGATAATCCCAAACCAGAAAGCGCCTTATCTATTTTGTCCGCATCACCGGTCTCGATAGCCTTACCAAGGTCCTTGAGCTTATCCGCATCCGCCACGTTATTCGAAATATCATCGATCTCCTCTTCAGTGAGTCCGGCACCCTTCAACGCGTCCTGCACGCTCTGTGGTAGAGGCTGTCCCGTCCCTATATGCTCCGCCGCCTCTTGGAGGGCACCGCCGAGCGCCGAAAGACCAACATCGTTCATGCATGCGGCTAATTTGTCCTTGTACTTCGGATCACACTTTGATATATCGGGACAGCTCTTGCCCGCAACGTTGGGAAAGGCTACAACGCCGCACAATTTCGCCCCCTCAAGCTGGGCGTTAGTCGCATTTTTGCCCTTCAACTCCGTGCATTTCTTGTATGTCGCGGGCTCGGTGTTAGCGAGACGCACTTCGCCCTTTTCGATCGAGAGCCTGTTACTGCGACAGACATCCTTGTCGACGGGCAATTCAACGGCGGATGCAAAAAGAGGCACGGCAAAAAGTAGC
Source organism: Patescibacteria group bacterium (assembly GCA_038061075.1). Classification (GTDB taxonomy): domain Bacteria; phylum Patescibacteriota; class Minisyncoccia; order Phycocordibacterales; family UBA2100; genus UBA10103. The sequence goes on from JBBUAA010000006.1 coordinate 3,753, forward strand.
ACGAAAGAAAACGCCAATAGGGCGCGCATAGACGTCATTGTATCGCAGAATGAGAGAAAAAGTCCGTAGCGTGTTGAAAACCCCGTTAGAGAGCCGCATGCGCGGCCTCTAACGGGGCAGGCCCCTTCTTACAAAAGGATGACGGCGCGGTTGCCGGAGATCTCAAGCACACCGTTCTCAATGGAAAATTCTTTTCCCGTGGAAGCAGGTTCTCCATCGGAGGGCGCGGCATGTTCGCGTACGGTTATCGTCCCTTTTTTGAGCGTTGCGACGAGCGGCTCATGGTGCGCAAGGATGCTGATCTCCCCTCCCATAGTCGGGATAGTGGCCGAGATGGCGGGGCCGTCGAAACGCGTCTCCCCGACGCTTGCGATGACAAGATGAAATGTAGCGGCACTCATAGTACGTAGAACGTAGTTCGTAGTTCGTAGTGAAATGCGGATACTAAATTCATAGTTGCCTTTACTACGTACTACGTTCTACGAACTACTTACTTCCTCAATGCCTCCTTTCATATAGAACGCCTGCTCATTTTGTGCATCGTGTTTACCGTCGAGGATCTCAGCGAAGCTACGTACCGTATCCGCGAGTGAGACATATTTACCCTTGGCTCCCGTGAATGTCTCAGCGACCGCGAATGGCTGCGAGAGAAAACGCTGTATCTTGCGGGCGCGGTAGACGAGTTTTTTATCCTCGTCGGAAAGTTCTTCGATACCGAGAATGGCGATGATGTCCTGAAGGTCTTTGTAACGTTGCAGTACGCGGCGCGTCTCGTTGGCCACGCGGTAGTGTTCCTCGCCGACGATCTCAGGCGTGAGCGCGGTCGAGCTCGAATCGAGCGGGTCGATAGCCGGATAAATTCCCAGTGAGGCCAGTTGGCGCGAAAGCACGATGGTGGAATCGAGGTGTGAAAAGGTCGTCGCGGGAGCGGGGTCGGTAAGGTCGTCGGCGGGCACATAGATAGCCTGCACCGAGGTAATCGAGCCCTCGGTCGTCGAGGTGATGCGCTCCTGCAGGAGTCCCATTTCTTCCGCAAGTGTCGGCTGATAGCCCACCGCCGACGGCACGCGGCCCAAGAGCGAGGATACTTCGGAGCCCGCCTGCACGAAACGGAATACGTTGTCCATGAAAAAGAGTACGTCTTTGCCTGCCCCGTTGGAAGGCGAAGCCTTTCCATCGGGGCCGCCTGACGAAGTGCCAATGTTATCTCGAAAAGCTTCGGCCATGGTGAG
>JBBUAA010000007.1:0-4467 GCA_038061075.1 Patescibacteria group bacterium
ACTTGCACAACGAACGGTGCATCTGGACGACGGGAGGATTGTCTCGACCACGGGGTAGCTTAGAGACGGGTATATCTGCTACGATGATCGTATGAATCCCGTTAGAAGTTGCGGAAGTTCGGAAATGCAGTATTCGCGTTCCCATTGCAGGTATGGTCGAATTGTTACCAACATGGTAATCGAGTCGGAAGCGCAAGCTTCCTACTTCTAACGGGATGAAATCCAAAGACATGTGGCACGGAACCGTGGGTATCTCCATGATCATTGCCGTTTCGGCGGTCGTGGCGGGGATTATCTATCTCCTGTGGGGCCCGCCCGTTCCGTACTGGCCGTTCGGGGGACCCCCCATCCCATCGCCCCTTGCCGCAACGACGACGGTCAGTGCGCGTACCACTACCGCAGACCTGTCCGGCAAGGAGGGAACACTCTTCTCATGTGAAGGCGGCGCGTACCTCAAAGCCGCCTTCTCTTCGAACGCCGTCCGTCTTGCACTCTCCGACGGCCGTGAGATCTCTCTGCCACAGGTCATAGGGGAAGCGGGTGTGCGGTATGCGAATCCGGATGAAAGTTTCGTATTTCTCAATGAGGCAAATACGGTGTTCATCAGGGAAAACGGTGTTCAGACCTATAGCGGGTGTACGGCACAGGGTTAGTGCTATTATTGTCCGCATGAGTCCCGTTAGAAGCCGCGGACGACTCATCAATATATTACCTATGCCGTCGAGATTTATCAGCGATAACGAGCAAGGGTGCGGAATCTCTTTCGTTTCCGCGTCCTGCTTCTAACGGGATGAGTGAACAGGATATTCGCGGTGAGCGTCTGAAGAAGCTGGACATACTGAAAGCGGCGGGGATGGAGGCGTATCCTGCCCGTACGGGGCGGGATATTGCTATCGCGGACTTTATCGCAGGATTTGAACAGCTTGAGAAAGCGGAGAAGAAGGTGACCATCGCCGGCCGCGTTATGTCTCTGCGCGGGCAGGGTGGCATCATGTTTGCAGATGTATTCGACGGCACCGGTCGCGCACAGGCGGTTCTTCAGGCCGAGAGTGTCAAAAATATCGCCCTGTTCGAGAAGACCGTCGACGCGGGCGACTTTGTTGAATTCACAGGTTCCGCATTCAAGACCAAACGCGGTCAGCTGTCTCTGAAAGTCGTTGCGTGGCAGATGCTCGCCAAATCGCTCCTCCCCATTCCCGCCGAGCATTTTGGTATCAAGGATGAAGAATTGCGCCTGCGCGAGCGTGATATTGATATCTTATTGACCCCCGAATTACGCTCAATGGTCGAACGCCGCGCGAAATTCTGGCAGTCGATGCGCGATTTTTATCTGGCGCGCGGCTTCACCGAAGTCGAGACCCCCGTCCTCGAGACAACGCCGGGCGGCGCCGATGCGCGACCGTTCATCACGCACCACAACGCCTTGGATATCGACGTATATCTGCGCATCTCATGCGGTGAGCTCTGGCAGAAGCGCCTCCTCATCGCCGGTTTCCCGAAAGTTTTTGAGATAGGCCGCATCTTCAGGAACGAAGGCCAATCGCGGGAGCACCTGCAGGATTACACGCAAATAGAGAGCTACGAAGCATTCTCGGATGTGAGCGCGGGTATGAAATTCGTGCAGGAACTCTATCGCCATATCGTGAAAGAAGTGTACGGAAAATATACGTTCGAAATAGGCGACCACACGGTGGATTTCGCCGAAGAGTGGCAAACAATCGATTTTGGCGCCGCTATCAAAAAGGAGTTCGGCATAGACGCGCTTTCATGCAATGAAAAAGAGGCGATACAAGCCGTGCGCGATGCCAAGATTCAGTTCGGCGAGACCCTGAACAAAGCCCGTGCCGTTGATCATCTGTGGAAGCATCTGCGCAAGGGAATAACGGGTCCGGCGTTTTTGACCGGCGTGCCGGTATTCCTCGAACCGTTGGCAAAGCGTTCGTCGGAAAATGCCGACGTCGTCGAGCGGATACAAATCATCATCGCGGGCTCCGAGGTGGGCAAGGGATACAGCGAGCTCAACGACCCGCAGGACCAACGCGCGCGTTTTGAAGAACAGGAAAAGCTTCGTAGGGGAGGCGACGAGGAGGCCCAGCGCCTCGACGAAGATTACATCCGCGCGATGGAATATGGCATGCCGCCTGCCTTCGGCTTCGGCGTCTCCGAGCGCCTTTTCGCGTTCCTTGAGAACAAACCCGCCCACGAAACGCAGTTATTCCCGCTTCTTCGCCCCAGACATTGACAAGATGCCATATATCATGGTATCATGCGCGCCGCTACGAGTTCACCGTTGTTTCTTGCAGGTGCGTGGTCATCCCGACCGCGAACTGCTTGGGCAACTAAACATGGAGAGCGTCATGCTGCCCATCGTGCGATGGATACTGGGTCTAGTGTCGGCGACTGCCATCGTCTGTGGCGGGGCAATCTTCGTCGCCCTGATTAGTTCCGGTGTGGGTAAGAGACCGGAATTGATGCTAACCGCCGAGTGGCAGTTAGCTGCCCTGTACCTCTTTTTTGGCGGTGTGTCCGGGCTCGCCTTTACGTTCATCTGGGGGCAAATCAGCCGTACCAAAGTGGCACGAAGTCCCGCCAAGAAATAGCTCGCCTGTTGCCCACTCCACACTCATGATCGAGTGCTAGAGTGGTTCGCTATTAAACCGTACAGAAATATGGACACGGCGTGTCCATATTTTACTCGAGTTTATCACTTTGCTTTGCAAGATGAGGGTCAGAAATAATGTCCTTGATTATGCGATTTTGTTTGTCTATCGAACCAAGAGTGTCGGACAAAAGGTCTTGGTGGAGTAGTGACGGAAAGTTCTTCGCGCCGTTGTAATCCATATAACTGCTCCATCGATACTTACGCAAATATTTCAATGCCATGCCGGGGTTTTGGACTTTCTCTGTTCGCCATTCGGGCAGAATCATATCGAGAGGGTTCAAGTGGATATAAAAAGGGACATGAAGGAAATGTGCATCACGCTGAATAAGTATTCTTCTGAATGTTCCCTGCCACAAGACACCGGAGCGTTCGTACTTTTCATTGAAGTATTTTGCATAACCCATGTTCAACTTCCGCATAAAGAGCGAGATGCCGCCTTCTTCTAATTCGGACACCAAGAGATGATAGTGATTGGGCATGAGACAAAAGGCGTGTATATCGACAAGTGGTTGTCGTACGTTTCCCGACTTGAATTCTCTAAAACGGTGATTTGGGTCGACGTCGTTCGTATCGTTGAATGCATATAGGTCATGTATAAAACGGATACGATCCTTGTCGTTGAGTACGACATTTCTTTTTTCAACCCCGCGATTGAGTAAATGGTACATTTCCATACGGGCAGTATAAAATATGGACACGCCGTGTCCATATTTCGCTGGGGATTACGGGGTGCCGGTGATGAGGACCGTATCGCCGAAACGGCGTATTGATGATTTTTTAAAACGCAGGGCGTCTGCGACGTTGCGCGCACCGCGTCCGCCGATACTCGTGGCTTTTGCACCACCGATGAGGAGCGGCGCATAAAAAGCGTAGACCTTGTCGGCGATGCCCGCATCAATGAAACTCCCCAAGGTCGCTCCGCCCCCCTCAACAAGCACGCTTATCACATCCGTCCTGCGGAGCGCCGCGAGAAGCTGTTTTGGCGAGATACGGTTTGCAAACGTGAGGACGCGGATGCCGCGCCGCTGCAACAGCGTTTTTTTTCGCGCGGAGGCGCGTTTCGTCGTAGCGATGATGACATTACTATCGCGCAGGACTTTGGCCCGCAACGGAATTCGCAGTGTCGAATCAAGCACAATGCGGAGCGGGTCCGGCAGGCCCTTCGTGCGCGCGCCAAGATGCGGGTCATCCGCAATGACCGTTTCCACACCAATGACGATGGCCTGATACGTGCCACGCAGACGTCGCGCATAGCGCCTAGCCGGTTCGCTTGTAATCCATTTTGAATCACCCGTGCGGGTCGCGAGCTTCCCGTCGAGGCTTGCCGCGAATTTGAGGGCAACGAACGGACGGCGCATTGAGTGAGCGGTAAAAAATGTTTCGTTCAGGTCGACCGCCTCCCGCTTGAGAACCCCCACCGATACTTCGATGCCCGCCCGCCGTAATCCCTCGATGCCTCCGCGTGCAATTCTGTTCGGATCACGTACGGCGCAGACCACGCGCGCTACTTTTGCGCGGATGATCGCATCGGTGCACGGTGGTGTTTTGCCGACATGACGGCAGGGTTCGAGGTTTACGTATAACGTCGCGCCCTTGGTATCATCCTCCGCCGCGCGGAGCGCTTCGATCTCGGCATGCGGTTCTCCGCTCTTGCGGTGATACCCGCGGGCAATGGTGCGACCGCGCTTCACAATGACTGCGCCGACCATCGGGTTGGGGTTTGCGGATCCGATGCCTTTTTTCGCGAGGTGCAGGCACTCCCGCATAAACGATTCGTCGGAACGCCGCATATTATACGCGGGTGA
>JBBUAA010000007.1:4567-22737 GCA_038061075.1 Patescibacteria group bacterium
GCAGGCACTCCCGCATAAACGATTCGTCGGAACGCCGCATATTATACGCGGGTGAGCCAATGTCCGAGTTTTTGTTTTTTGACCTTCAGGTACGCGCGGTTCGTCTTATGCGGACTCATTTCAAGCGGGATACGCTTAGTAACGGCGATGCCGAATTTTTCAAGTCCCTGTTCTTTGATGGGATTGTTCGTTAGAAGACGCACTTCGCGTATGCCGAGGTCCTTGAGGATGTCCGCCGCCGCTTCATAGGTGCGTTGGTCGGCAGAGAAGCCGAGTTTGAGGTTGGCCTCCACGGTATCGAGACCGGTATCCTGCAGGGCGTACGCTCGTATCTTATTGCCCAGCCCTATGCCGCGACCTTCTTGGCTTGCGTACACAATGACGCCTCCTCCCGCTTTTCCGATCTTCCGCATGCTTTCTTCGAGCTGTTCGCCGCAATCGCATCGGAGCGAGAAAAGTGCGTCGCCCGTAAGGCACGAGGAGTGGACTCGCACGAGCATATTCTTCCTAGGCTTGCCGAGTACGAGCGCCGCGTGCTCGCGACCGTCGAGAACGGATCTATAGGCCGTGATGGCAAATGTACCGTGCGTGGTAGGGAGCTTCGAGGAAGCGATTCGGACGACGGACGGACCGCGTGAGCGACGCGGCAGAGGATGCTCCTGCAGGTATGCGCTAAGGTCGGATATCGCGATGATCTTTATGCCAAGTTTTTTCGATAACCGAAACACCTCTTCACGCTTCGCCATTCGGCCGCTCTTGCCGACGATCTCGCAAAGAACGCCTGCGGGAGCTCTCCCCGCAAGGCGGGAGAGATCGACGGCGGCCTCGGTGTGTCCCTCCCGCTCAAGGACGCCGCCGGGGCGCGCAACGAGACCAAAGACATGTCCGGGCTTGATAATGTCTCTCGCGCGGGAGCGCGGATCGGCGAGTATCCTGATGGTTCGTGCGCGATCGTGCGCGGAGACACCGGTCGTGACTCCGCGTGCGGCGCTCACGGAGACAGTGAAGTTGACGCCGGTTTTTTCCTTATTCTCACCGACAGGGACCATGAGGGGGAGCATCAAACGGCGTGCTTGCGCCTCGGTTATAGAGGCACAAAGGATGCCTCCGCCGTGCTTTATCATCGTCCTTATCGCGGCAGGCGTGGCCGCGTCGGCGGCGATATAGAGGTCGCCCTCATTCTCGCGCTTCGGGTTGTCGAGAATAATGAGCATCTTGCCTTTACGGACATCCGCGACGGCTTCTGGGATCGAGGCAAAAGTATTCATAGGCGTGACATGATCTCTATCATTGACAATGCCGTTTCGGCCGCCTCGACACCCTTGTTCTCCTTTTTCCGCGTCGCGCGTTCGAGCGCGTCGGCGAGGTCATAGACGGCAAGCACTTCGAAGATTACGGGTATTTCATACGAGCGCGCGACATCGGCGCAACCCCGCGCACACTCATTCGCTATCTGCTCGAAATGATATGTCTTGCCTTTGACTATCGCGCCGAACACAATGAGCGCGTCGAAATCTCCGCTCGCGGCCATTTTCTTTGCGATGAGGGGCACTTCGAATGCGCCCGGCACCCGGACCATGCGTATCTGCCGCTTGGAGACGCCTCTTTTGCGCAATGTCGCAAGGCAGTTTTTTTCCAGCTCCGCGGTCACGTTCTCGCGGAAGGAGGTTCCGATGATGCCGATGCGTATGTTTTTTGTATTTTTCATAGTGAGCTTTTTTAAATAATTTTTCTCTGCATATTTTGCGAGAACATCCGTCTCGATGTTGACGCGGCCGCCCCGTTTGAGCTTGTGAAGCGCAGTCACTTGCCACGTATGGGGGATAATGCCCACCGTGAATCCGGACGCCCCCGCGTCGATGACCGTGAGCGAAACGCCGTTGAGGGCGATAGAGCCTTTTTCAACGACCGATCGAGCGAGCGGGCGGGGACAGGAGAACGAGAGAATATAACTCGCGCCCTCTTTCCGCATCTTTGTTACTACTCCCGTGCCGTCCACATGGCCCTGCACGATATGGCCGGACAAAAATGAGTTCGGCGTAGCAGGGAGCTCGAGATTGACCGTGTCGCCGCGGCGAAGGTTTCCGAGCGTGGTGCGCCGCTTTGTCTCCGGCATGATGTCCGCCGTGAAGGAGCTCTTGTTTTTTGCGGTGACCGTAAGGCACGCGCCGTCGACGCTGACGCTTGTGCCTGATTTGAGTTTGCGCAGGAAGAGACCGCTCGCGCGGATGCTGATATCCGATCGCGACACGTCCGCGACCGTTCCCGTCTCTGTGATAATTCCTGTGAACATACAAACAAAAAACCCCGATGCTTCGGGGTTCTCACACGAACATCCACGAGAGATGTGCGCTTTTCCTTCTTTCATCCCGACTGTACGGTCGGCTTTGGAGTTTCACCAAATCATGTCCGTGAGGACTCGCGGGCTATACCGCCGATTGGGAATCACGCCCAACCCCGAAGGAAATCAAAGTATACCACACCATCTTTTGTTACAATAGGGACGCGCGTGGTCACGCAAGTTGTACCGTTGCAGAAATTCTATCCGGCGGAAGGGTATCACCAGAAGTATTTCGAGCAGAACAAAACTGCGCCGTACTGCATGCTCGTTATCGAGCCGAAGATCGAGAAGGTGAGAAAGCGCTTTGCGGAGTTGGTCAAGGTATAATGCTCGTATGAGCACCTTAAACGTTTGCACTGTCGCATCCGAGACCGTTTGGAAGGACAAACAAGGGAATATAGAAAAGACAGAACATCACGTAGCGGAAGCATTGCGTCTTTTCCCGAAGACACAGGTAATCCTATTTCCCGAGGTAAGTCTTGCCGGGTATGCAGCCGACGCGGGCAGTAAAAAAGAACTCGCAGAACCGATGAACGGATTTTGCGTCATGGAAGTGCAGCGCATCGCGAAAAAATACGGCGTTGCGCTGATTTGCGGCATGATAGAGGAGAAAAAAGACGACAAACCGTACAATACGGAATTCGTTGTGGACAAGCAGGGAAGTTTTCTAGCCAGCTATCGTAAAAATCATCTGTTCACCGGATCGAAAGAGCCCGACCACTATTCTGCCGGCGATGAGTTAACGATATTCGATGTAGAGAATTGGAAATGCGGTCTTTCGATATGTTTTGACATCCGTTTTCCAAGACTTTTTGAGGCGTATAAGAAGGTCGGCGTAGAATGCATCTTCAGCGGTTTCGATTGGGTTCCCGGCCGCAATAAAGCGGCCGCCATGGATTTTACGATCAAAACCAGAGCGAATGAGAATCAGTACTTCGTTGTTGCAGTGGATAGAAGTGCCTCTGATGTAAACGCCTCCTTCCACGGCAAAAGTATTATTGCCAATCCGTATGGTGAAGATATTTCTACCAAGCAGGGTGTGTACTCCTACGCCGAACTCGATAAAAACGACATTAAGGACATCACGGAGTCCCTGCCTCTTTCGGGAAGTTTCAGGGAAAAATACGCCATTAAATAGCTCTCTCATGACCCGAGCGGAATTTGAAAAACTGGTTGCCGAAGGGTATGAGCGCCTGCCGCAATGGGTGCGGGAGAAAATAAAGAATGTCGCCCTGCTCGTCGAGGACGAGCCGTCGCAGGAAGATAGGGAGGCGGAGGGTTTGGGCGAGGATGAGACTCTGCTCGGACTCTACAAGGGCGTGCCGCTCTCTGCGCGCGGGCAGGAGTACGGCGTCGGGGCAACGCTACCCGATACCATCACACTGTACCGGCTACCCATCGAGGATGCTGCCGAAGATGAACTATCGACCTACGAGGTCGATAGGACGCCCAATATCGACCTCGTAGGTCGATATAAAGACCGAGTCCAGAAGATAGTCACCGAGACTATTTGGCATGAATTCGCGCATCACTTCGGGATGGACGAGGGGGAGGTGCGCGACAGGGAGCAAAAACGCGACCAAAAATAAGCATGGTATAGTATTTTGCATATGGCGAGACTGTCAACGGCAAAACTCTCGGAAACCCTGAAAGAACGGGGTTATGTGTACCAGCATTCCTCCGAGAAACTTGGCGAGATAACCGACGGGGCAAAACGCACCCTGTATCTCGGCATCGACCCCTCGGCGGATTCGCTTCAGGTCGGCCAACTGCATGCCTTTTTGATATTACGGCGGTTCTTGGAGGACGGGCACAAAGTGATATTGGTCATTGGCGGCGGGACGGGAATGATAGGCGATCCCGGCGGGAAGAGCGCCGAGCGTGTTCTCCTCGATGCCGAGACGGTCGGAAAAAATGCCGAAGCAATCACCGCACAGGTGAAACGACTGCTCGGTTCCACGGACCCCAACAGACGCGAAGCGTCTAACGGGGCAGGTTTCACTTTGGTAAACAATGCAGACTGGCTTTCGAAGTTGACATTAGTCGAATTTCTGCGCGATGTCGGCAAGCATTTCTCGGTCAACACGATGCTCCAGCGCGAGATGGTGCGCGAACGCCTGAAAAATGAGGAGCAGGGCATCTCGTATACCGAGTTCTCGTACATGCTCCTGCAGGCATACGACTACCTGCATCTTCACCAAATCTACGCGTGCGACCTGCAGGTGGGCGGTTCCGACCAGTGGGGCAATATCATTTCGGGCGTCGATTTCATACGCCGCAAGACCGGCGACTCCGTCTACGCTTACACGTGGCCGCTTCTCGTCGACAAGGCGGGCAAGAAATTCGGTAAGAGCGAGCAGGGTACCGTGTGGCTTGATGCGGTGAAGACGACTCCGTTCCAGTTCTACCAATTCTGGCTCAATACCGAAGATGCCCCGCTTGAGGAATATCTTCTGAAAATGACGCTGCTTTCAAAGGAGGAGATCGGCATGGCGCTGGAGTTGCACAAGCGCGACCCGAAGGAGCGGCATGGGCAAAAACTCCTTGCGCGGGAAGTGACGGCGCTCGTTCACGGACTCGAAGAGAGTACGGCTGCCGAAAAAGTGTCCGATGTTCTTTTTGGCGATGCGGCGGTCTCATCCCTCGATGCGGATGCCGTCGCGACACTTCGCATCTCTGCGCCATCACAGGAGATCAAGGAGGGGACGAATATCGTCGACGTGTTGGTGGCCTCATCACTCGCCGGTTCAAAAAGAGAAGCGCGCCAGTTCATCACGGACAAAGCGGTCGGCTTGAACGGGACCATTGTTGCCGATGATAAGCATAAGCTCGTGCCGGAAGATTTCCACAAGGGCATCGCGCTCCTGAAGCGCGGAAAACGGAATGTGTGCGTGTTGATGCTTTCTTGATAGAGTATCCGAATGTCCGGTTTTAAGCTCAAAAGCGACTACCCCAGTAGTACAGCAGAGCTGACTACGGGGCAAGTAAGCCCGCCTTCTGCACATGCCGTATGAGTCGTTTTCAATTACGTAGCGATTATCGACCTGCTGGTGACCAACCGGCGGCAATCAGGGCGTTGGTGAAGGGGCTCAAGGCGGGGAAGCGCGACCAGACCCTTCTCGGCGTTACGGGCTCCGGCAAGACTTTTACCGTGGCCAATGTCATAGAGAAGGTACAGCGCCCGACGCTCGTCATCGCGCACAACAAGACGCTTGCCGCACAGCTTGCATCCGAGTACCGCGATTTCTTCCCCGATGCGGCGGTACACTATTTTGTTTCGTACTACGATTTCTATCAACCGGAAGCCTACATGCCGGTCACCGATACGTACATCGAGAAAGAGGCGATGATCAACGAGGATATCGAACGCCTGCGGCACGCGGCGGCGCAGGCGCTTCTCACGCGCAAAGACGTCATCATCGTGGCGTCGGTCTCCTGCATTTACGGCTTGGGCAGTCCCGTCGAATACGAGCGCTCGATACTTCGCGTGCCCGTAGGCGAGGTCGCGACGCGCGCGAGTATCACGCGCAAACTTGTGGGAATGTACTATGAGCGTGTCGCGGGCGACCTTTCTCCGGGGACCTTCCGCCCGCTCGGCTCGAAAGTGGAGATAATGCCCGCGGCCGAGCGCACGATCTACCGCCTCGACCTCTCGGGGGGCACGGTCGTGAAAATAGAAGAAATAGACCCCATCTCGCGCGCGATACGAGGGATTCGCGACGCCGTGACCGTCTTTCCCGCGCGGCACTATGTGACACCGAAAGACGTCGTGGAAGCGGCGCTCGCCGATATAGAAATAGAACTCAAAGAGCGTCTGAAGGTTTTGGACACCACAGGACAAATACTCGAAGCGGAGCGCCTGAAAAGAAGAACACGGCAGGACATCACGATGATACGTGAATTCGGCTACTGCAACGGCATCGAGAATTATTCGCGGCATTTTGACCGCCGACAGCCCGGTGAGCCGCCATACACGCTTCTCTCCTACTTCCCGAAAGATTTTCTGACCGTTATCGACGAATCGCACGTGACGGTGCCGCAGATAGGCGGCATGTACGCGGGCGACCGCTCACGGAAGGATATGCTCGTCGAATACGGTTTTCGTCTGCCAAGCGCGGTGGACAACCGGCCGCTCACCTTTGATGAATTCGACAAGCGCGTGGGCCAGATCATCTACACATCCGCCACCCCCGGCAAATACGAATTGGCGAGAAGTGGCAAACTCGTAGAAATGGTCGTGCGACCGACGGGCCTCGTAGATCCGGAGATAACCGTCCGCCCTATTGTTTCAGGCCCATTTAGGACACGGCGTGTCCTAAATGGGCAAACGGAGGTTGGGGAATATCCGGGACAGGTGAAAGACTTTATCAATGAAGCGGAACAAGTGACAAAGCGCGGCGGTCGTTCAATGGTTACCGTCCTTACGAAGAAAATGGCGGAGGACCTCGCGGCCTTTCTCGCCGAACGGAAAATAAAAGTGCGGTATGTCCACAGCGACGTGAAAACCATCGAGCGCATTGAGATACTGACGGATTTCCGAAAAGGCACGTTTGATGTGCTCGTCGGCGTGAACCTCCTGCGCGAAGGCTTGGACCTGCCGGAAGTCGAGCTTGTCGCCATCCTCGACGCCGACAAGGAAGGGTTTCTCCGCTCGGAGGTCTCGCTCATACAGACGATGGGCCGCGCCGCGCGCAATGTGCACGGCCGCGTCATTCTCTATGCCGATACGAGGACGGGGTCGATGGAGCGCGCTATCAGTGAGACGAGCCGTCGCAGGGCCGTGCAGGTGGCGTACAACAAAAAGCACCACATTACGCCCACGACTATTTCCAAACGCATCCACGACATCGTCGGGGATATCGAGCGCGCCCGCACACGCGCCGTCACCGAACTCACCCAACTTGATGTAGCGGCGTTCGGGGGCGATACCGTGAAGCTGCTCGCCGAAAAGCGCCGCCAGATGCATGCCGCCGCCGACCAGCTCGATTTCGAAACAGCCGCTCTTATCCGTGATGAAATACGGAAGTTGGAGGAGGGAAGAAAAGGCACGAAGAAGACAAAAGCAGGCGCAAAGAAAAAAGTATGAGTATCCGTATCAGAGAAAATGTCGCACTGGCGGAATTGACGACCTTTAAGATCGGAGGAACGGTCAGATATTTTGTCGAGGTCAAAACGGAAGACGAGTTCCGGGAAGCCTTTCTCTGGGCTAAAGAGCACGATACGGCGTCCATCATTCTCGCGAGCGGGAGCAACGTCCTCGTCCCCGACGAAGGGCTTGATGCGCTCATCATACGCATCGTATCCGATACGTTTGAATTTATCGGAAAGCGCCTGTCTGCATCCGCGGGGTGCAATCTTCTCGGCCTGATACGCGCCGCGGCGAAGCGCGGGCTCGGAGGGTGGGAGAAACTGGCGGGCATACCCGGCACGATAGGCGGCGCCGTGCGGGGCAATGCGGGCGCCTTCGGGCCGGAGATAAAAGATTTTGTCGTTGCGGTCAAGACACTGAATGCGCAGACGGGGAAGCTGCGGACATTTTCCAATGCCGACTGCGACTTCTCGTACCGCCATAGTTTTTTTAAAGATCATCCCGAATGGATAATCATGGACGTCGATATCGACCTTACTGATACTGCTCAAAAGAAAAGCGAAATAGTAATACAAGAAACGATCGCAGAGCGTGAAAAAAGGCATTTACAAAATGTCTGTGCGGCGGGCTCGTTCTTCATGAATCCGGTGGCCCCGCGCGAGATACAGCAGTTGTTCGAAAAGGAAAAAGGCATCAAGTCGCGCGGCGGGCGCGTCCCCGCCGGCTGGCTCATCGAGAAAGCGGGCATGAAAGGCGCGAAAGTCGGCGGAGCGGAGGCAAGCCACCAGCACCCCAATTACATCGTGAACACGGGAGGCGCCTCGTCGCACGACGTGCTCACGCTCGCCCAAAAGATAAAGGAAGAAGTCCTGCTCCGCTTCGGCGTTCAGCTCGAAGAAGAAGCCGCCCTGTTCACCTAAGTGGTACAATCCCGATATGGCATTTGAACCATACGCCTCACGGACGCACGAGAAGATGAAAGAGGTTTTGATGTATCCGGATGCGGCAGGCCCCGTCATTCACTACTACATGATCCGCGGGGGGAAGGATAGGTACAACGCTACGGTCCTCATGCCTGGAACTGTCGGCGCGGAGTATCTTAAGACCTATGGACATTATCACCGAGGAAACCTTGACGAAACATATTGGTTCAAATTGGGCGAAGGCATTGTTTTATTGCAAAAGCTTGTCGATGAATCAAATCCGAGTGTAGTTGAGGAATTTCGCGTGATACCGGTAAAGGCGGGGGATTCCACGTACATGCCCTCCGGATATGGCCATCTCATTGTGAATACAGGAAGAACATTGATGGTTATGGTGGACGATAGCCCCGTAGAAGGTATACAAGATAGTGCTGCAATGCCGGGACATGCAGATTACGAACCGGTAAAACAGATGAGGGGGTTTGCTTACTATGTCATCGAAGTGAATGGCAAACCTGTTCTTGCCCGCAACCCGCTCTACAAAGAAGTCCGCAAGACGGATTTCGGAGGATTGTTCGTCGTTGAACGCAAGGACTAAGCAGAGTATAGTGCTCATACCTACCCCCTCGGGCAAACCGAGGGGATAGTTTGTGTTATGTCTAATTCAAAAAATCCTATGGAGGCGGGTAAAATCATCATAAAAGGCGCGCGGACGCATAATTTGAAGAATGTGAGCGTTGAGATCCCGCGCAACAAAATGATCGTCTTCACGGGACTTTCGGGGAGCGGCAAGTCGTCTCTGGCGTTCGACACGATATTCGCCGAGGGTCAGCGCAAATACGTCGAATCACTTTCCGCATATGCGCGGCAATTCTTGCGGCAGATGCAGAAGCCCGATGTGGATGAGATATCGGGACTCTCGCCGGCGATCTCCATCGACCAGAAAAGCCGCTCCAACAATCCGCGCTCGACGGTGGCGACCATCACCGAAATATACGATTACCTGCGCGTTCTCTACGCGCGCATCGGCCACCCGCATTGCCCCGAGTGCGGACGTGAGGTAAGAAAGTTATCGAACGAAGAGATACTTGAGACAGTGCTTGGCATTGTTGAAAAGTTCAGAAAATCTCAAGGACCGTCCTTGCGCAACTCTGTGCCGGAGAAGCTGACGAAAGGGGTATCCGTCGCAAAGATCCGCATCAGCGCCCCCATGGTCGTCGGGCGGAAAGGAGAATACTACCAGTTGCTCTACGACATGCTCAACAAGGGGTTTGAGAAAGCTATTGTGGACGGTGAGGAGAAATCGCTGCGGGAACGCATTGACCTCAAAAAACATTTCAAGCACGACATTGACATAGTCGTCGACGAGATATTCATCTCCGAGTTTACGGACGACCCGAAGGGCGCCCGCGAGCGGGCAAGTGAGGCCATCGAGCGCGCCCTGCACGAATCCGAGGGCCTTGTGAGGATAACTGACGGGGCAGGTGAGAGCAGAATAGTGTCCGCCAAATTTATGTGCCCGTACGACGGCTTTTCATTTCCCGAAGTCGAGCCGCGGCTTTTTTCCTTCAATTCGCCGTACGGCGCGTGTCCGGAGTGCAAAGGCTTGGGCACGAAATACCTTTTCGGCGATGAGGTATGCGACGTGTGCCACGGCGCGCGGTTACGCCCCGAAGCACTGAATGTTTTTCTCGGCAATACCAAAAATGCGAAGGATGCAGAGGAGGGAAGGCTGGGGCTCAACATTGTCGAGGTCGCGGGGCTCTCCATCGATGAGGCGCAGGCTTTTTTCGACAAACTCAAACTCACGAAGCAGGAGGAGGAAATATCCCGCATGGTCATCCGCGAGATACGGAGCCGGCTCCAGTTCATGCTGAATGTCGGCATCGAATACCTGACGCTTGATAGGAAGGCCAATACGCTCTCCGGCGGCGAAGCCCAGCGCATCCGCCTCGCCTCGCAACTCGGCAGCGGCTTGGTGGGCGCCCTGTACGTGCTGGACGAGCCCACCATCGGCCTCCATCAGCGCGATAATGCCAAGCTCATCGAGACCCTGAAGCACCTGCGGGAGCTCGGCAACACGGTCCTCGTGGTCGAACACGACGAAGACACGATATTCGCCTCGGATTACATCATCGATCTGGGGCCGGGTGCGGGCACGCACGGCGGAGAAATAGTTGTCTCCGGCTGGCTTGAGGAACTCCTCACGGCGAAAACCCCGAAGGAAGTCCGCCAAGTGGCGGATTCCTACGGGGCAGGCCAACAAATGTCTAGGACATTGCAATATTTGAGAGGGGAGTTGCAAATCGAGATGCCGGATAAGCGGCGTACGGCGGACCGCGGCAAGATAAAGATACGCGGTGCGTCCAAATTCAACCTCGACCGCGTCAATGTCGACGTACCGCTGAATAAGCTTGTCGTCATAACGGGCGTATCCGGTTCGGGAAAATCGACTTTTCTGTATGAAATATTGCACCGTAATCTTCAGGCCCGTTTCGACAAACGCTACCGCACCGCCAAGCTCTACAATTGTGCGGAATTCAGCGGCACCGAGTATCTGGGTCGGGCGATACTCATCGACCAAAGTCCAATAGGCCGCACGCCGCGCTCGAATCCCGCGACCTACACGGGTGCCTTCACACACATCCGCGATATGTTCGCGATGAGTGAAGAGGCAAAAGCGCGCGGATGGGGGCCGGGGCGTTTCAGTTTCAACGTGAAGGGCGGGCGGTGCGAAGCATGTCAGGGCAACGGCCTCGTGGCCGTCGAGATGCACTTCCTGCCGACCGTCTACGTGACGTGCGACGTGTGCAACGGCAAGCGCTTTATGAAAGAAACGCTCGAAGTGAAGTACAAGAAGAAGAGTATTCACGATGTCTTGAGTATGACCGTCGAGGAGGCGCTCACGTTTTTTGAGGACATTCACGCCATCTCCGACAGGCTCCGTTCGTTGAACGACGTCGGGCTCGGCTATCTCGAGCTCGGACAAAGCGCGACGACGCTCTCGGGCGGCGAGGCACAGCGGGTAAAAATCGCTTCGGAGCTCTATCGCCCGCTGTCATCGAAGGCCATCTACCTTTTGGACGAGCCGACGGTCGGGCTCCACTACGACGATGTCGCGAAGCTCATCCAGATACTTCAAAAACTCGTTGAGAGGGGAAATAGTGTCATCATCATCGAGCACAACCTTGACGTACTGAAATGCGCCGACTACATCATTGACATGGGGCCCGAAGGCGGCGCGGGCGGCGGGCACATCGTCGCGAAAGGCACGCCCGAGGAAGTCTCAAAAACCGACGGCTCTCACACTGGCTACTATTTGAAACGCGTCTTGAAGAAAAAATAGCGCTAACGATACTCGCTCCACGCTTTTGTTTTCAATCCATTACCCTTTTGTTCATGGAGCGCGGTCACGAACGCTTCGGCGAGCTGGCGGTTCGTGATGAGGGGGATGTTCATATCTATCGCTTTGCGGCGGATGATGAAACCGTCGGTCGACTCACGCGCGAAGACGTGGGTGGGTATGTTGATGATGAGGTCGAGCGTGCCATTCGCGAGCAATTCGGACACGTTCGGGTCTTTCTTGGTGCTTATCTTAAATACTTTTTTACACTCGACGCCGTTCTCCAAGAGGAATTCCGCCGTGTGCTCCGTCGCGAATAGTTTGAAGCCCATATCAACGAGAAGTTGTATCGAAGGCAGCAGCTTCACTTTATTTTCTTTTTCGCCGAGGGAGACGAGGATATTCTTTTTGGGAAGGCGGAAGCCTGCGGCGAGCATCGATTTGAGAAGGGCTTCGGAGTAGGAGTCGCCGAAACAAGCGACCTCGCCGGTCGAGGCCATCTCGACTTTCGTGCGCGGGTCGGCGCCCTTGATGCGGCCGTAAGAAAATTGCGGGGATTTGACCGCGACAAGGTCGAGCTCAAGCGTGCGGTAGTCGCCCGCGACATCACGCCCCAACATTGCGCGCGTCGCTATCTCGATGAAATTGTACCCCGTCACTTTCGACACGAAAGGGAAGCTTCGCGAGGCGCGCACGTTGCATTCGATGACCTGCAGGCGGTTGTCTTTGGCGAGGAATTGGATGTTGTACGGCCCTGTTATCTTTAAGGCCTTGATAATGCTTTTGGTGACCTGCTTGGCGCGACGTATCGTTTCGAGGTAGGTGCGCTGGGGCGGAAGGACCACCGTGGCGTCTCCCGAATGCGTACCTGCATTTTCCACATGCTCGGTAATGGCATAAATGACCGGATTGCCCTTTGAAGCCACACCGTCTATTTCTATCTCCCGCGCATTTTCGATGAATTTTGAAATAACGACCGGATGGTCGGAGGATACTGCCGCGGCGTTCTTGAGAAATTCTTTGAGCGAGACGGCATCAGGCGCGACTTTCATGGCGGAGCCCGATAAGACGTAGGAGGGCCGCACCAAGACCGGATACCCGATGGCGCGCGCCGCCTTTTCAGCCGCCGCTTCCGTCGTCAATTCCGCCCATGCGGGCTGGTCTACGCCGAGCTTGTCGAGAAGTTTCGAGAATACGTGACGGTCTTCCGCCCGATCGATATCTTCTGGGCGCGTGCCGAATATCCGGACGCCGTTCTTTTTGAGGGGAAGTGCAAGGTTGTTCGGTATCTGCCCGCCTGTGGAGACGATGACGCCGCGGGGCTTCTCGAATTCAACGATGTCGAGAACGCGCTCCAACGAGAGTTCTTCGAAATAAAGGCGGTCCGACATATCGTAGTCGGTCGAGACCGTCTCCGGATTGTAGTTGATCATTATCGTCCGGTAGCCTTCGCGCTTCAGCGTATTCGCGGCCTGCACGCTCGACCAATCAAATTCCACCGAGGAGCCGATGGTGTACGGCCCGCTCCCCAAGACGACGACGCTGTTCTTGCCCGCTTCCGCATCATGAACATCGCCGTGGTAGGTGAGATACAGGTAATTCGTCTGCGCGGGGAATTCACCCGCCAAGGTATCTATTTGTTTTGCCACCGGAAGGACTTTAAATTTTTTGCGAAGGGCGCGCATTTTCGATTCGGTCGTCTTTTTCATCACCGCGAGCTGGACGTCCGAGAATCCGCTCCTCTTCGCGCGCCGCATCAGGTCGCGGTCGAGTTTGCGTCGCCGGATGGTCCGCTCAAGCTCGATAATGTTCTTCATTTTTTCGAGGAACCACGGGTCGATACATGAGTCCGCGTGGATCTTTTTTACGGACACGCCCGCGCGCAAGGCCGCCGCTATCGCGAAGATGCGGCGCGTGGTCGGGTGTCTGATTTCATGCATGTAGTCGAAGTGCGCGGCCTGCCCCGTTAGACGTTTACGGTCTAATGGGGTAAATCCGTCCGCTCCGATGGCGAGCATACGAAGGGCTTTCTGGAGGACCTCTTCGAAACTCCTCCCGATGGCCATCACTTCGCCGACGCTCTTCATCTCGGTGCCGATGCGCGGGACGGCATTCTCGAATTTGTTGAGGTCCCAGCGGGGGATCTTGAGGACGAGATAATCAAGTGCGGGCTCGAAGCAAGCGGTCGTCCGCTTGGTCACGGAATTTTTCAGCTCCGGTAGCGTGTATCCGAGCGCGAGTTTGGTCGCGACGAACGCGAGCGGGTACCCCGTGGCTTTCGATGCGAGCGCCGAAGAGCGCGAGAGGCGCGCATTGACTTCAATGACGCGGTAATCACCGGTCTCAGGATGAAGGGCGTATTGGATGTTGCATTCACCGACGACGCCGAGGTGGCGAATCGTGCGGATACTGATCTCACGGAGACGGTGATACTCCTCATTTGAGAGCGTCTGCGACGGGGCGACTACCATGCTCTCTCCCGTGTGTATGCCCATCGGGTCGAGATTTTCCATGTTGCAGACCGTGATGCAATTGTCGGCACGGTCGCGTACCACTTCATACTCGACTTCTTTCCAGCCGCTCAAATTCTCTTCGATCAATACTTGGGACACCGACTTGAATACTTCGGAAAGTTTCGCGGAGAGCTCGGCTTTATTCTTGACCATGCCGGAGCCTTCGCCGCCGAGCGCGAACCCAGCGCGTACCATTAGGGGATAGCCTATTTCTTCGGCCGCATCACAGGCATCACGCAGCGTGGTCGTTGCACGGCTTCGCGCGGTCTTCACGCCTATCTCTTTGAGTTTCCGCACGAAAAGCGCGCGGTCCTCGGTATCACGGATGACGGAGACGGGAGTGCCGAGGACGCGCACGCGGTATTTCTTGAGCGTGCCGCTCTTTTCCAGCGCCAGTCCGAGGTTGAGCGCGGTCTGTCCGCCGAAGGAGAGGAGGATGGCATCGGGCCGCTCTTTCCTGATTATCTGTGTCGCGAAATGCTCGGTCAGCGGCATAAAATACACGATGTCCGCCAGCTTCTCGTCCGTCTGCACCGTCGCAATGTTGGGATTCATCAGGACGACTTTGACGCCCTCCTCTTTGAGCGCTTTTATCGCCTGCGTGCCGGAGTAATCAAATTCGCCGGCTTGACCGATTTTGAGGCCTCCCGAACCGAGCAGCAGGACTTTTTTTGCCTTGCCTTTCGTAACTTCAGCGGAGTAGGGGCTTTTCATATGGCTTTGAGCGACTTCAGGAATTCGTCAAAGATCCACGCGGTGTCCGTCGGGCCGGGGGACGCCTCGGGATGGAATTGCACCGAACGCCACGGTTTTGTTGTATGGCGGATGCCCTCGTTGCTGCCGTCATTGGCGTTGCGGAACCACTCCTCCCAGTCCGGCGGCAGGGATTTCGTATCTACCGCGTACCCGTGATTTTGGGACGTGATGTAGCACCGTCCCGCGTCGACTTGTCCTGAGCTTTGTCGAAGGAGGCAGGGTTGATTTTGCGAACGGTGTCCGTACTTTAATTTGTATGTGCGCGCGCCTGCGGCAAGCGCGAGAAGCTGATTGCCAAGGCAAATACCGAGTATCGGTTTCCCCTCTGACATCGCCTTTCGGATGTTGGCAATGGTTGCCGCACACATCGTGGGGTCGCCGGGGCCGTTGGAGAGGAGGAGCCCGTCGTATTCTTCGGTTGTAAAATCATAATCCCACGGTACGCGAATGAGCGTCGTTTCCGGCCGTGTCATTGAGCGAACGATATTTTCTTTCATCCCGCAGTCCACCGCGACGATCTTCAGGGGGCCGTCTCCATACACTTTTCGTTTCTTGATGCTCACCCGCGCAACTAGATTTTCTTCGTTAGGGTCTTTGAAAGCAATGTTCGACCTACGAGGTCGAACATGTTCAATTCGGCCGAGCATGACGCCGTGTTCGCGCAATTTCTTCGTAAGTGCTCTCGTATCGACACCGGTAATGGCGGGGATGCCCGACTCCTTAAGCCACTCTGCGAGCGATTTCTGCGCCGCATGGTGCGAGTAATTCTTGCTGTATTCAGAAACGACGAGCCCGGCTACTTGTATCTTGTCCGATTCGAAAAATTTCTTATCGGGCACGCCGTAATTGCCGATGAGGGGGTAGGTACAGACGAGGATTTGCCCGGCGTACGACGGGTCGGTAAGACTCTCGACGTAGCCCGTCATGCCCGTGTTGAATACCACTTCGCCTGCCGCATCTGTGGCAGCGCCGAAGCTTTCTCCTTCCAACACCGTTCCGTCTTTCAGTACCAATCTCATACAAACGTAAGAAAAAGCCCGCATTTCGCGGGCATGGAAGGGAAGTAAAAAAATACACCCGTGCGGGTGTTCGTGTTCGGCAACTTCTTAGAGGTCATTAAAACGTAAGTATAGCCACGTTGGATAAAAAGTCAAATTCGCGGTGGATAAGGCGTTTCTGTATACTCCAGCAATGAAGCGCGCAGAGCTCAAGAAATTCAAACTGCCGGATGGGCCGGGTATCTACCTGTTCAAAAAGGGCAGGCAAATCCTCTATATCGGCAAGGCGACTTCATTACGCGACCGCGTGCGGAGTTACTTCGCGTCGGACCTTGCCGCGGGACGGGGTAGTCGCGTCGTGGGGATGGTTGCAGAGGCGACATCGCTCTCGTGGCAGGGGACAGATTCGGTCCTTGAGGCCCTCATCCTCGAAGCACACCTGATAAAGCGGCATCAGCCGCCGTACAACGTTGATGAGAAGGATAATAAGAGTTGGAACTATGTCGTCATTACGAAGGAGAACTTTCCGCGCGTACTCCTCGTCCGCGGAAGAGAACTCTTCGGGTCGAGAGCTACAAGCTACAAGCTACAAGCTACCTATGGTCCCTTCCCGCATAGCGGTCAGTTGAAAGAAGCACTCAAAATAGTACGGCGTATTTTCCCATTTCGCGACAAGTGCACCCCTTGTTCTCGTAGTGATTCACTATCGGCTAATTCGCGCGAATTAGCGCATAAGAAAAGCGAAAAAAAAAGTACTTGCAAGCCGTGTTTCAACCGGCAGATAGGATTGTGCTCGGGAGTTTGTTCGGGTGAGATGAGCAAAGAAGAATACGCGCACCGCATCAAACACATCCGCCAGTTATTCTCCGGTAATTTCAAGGGATTAAAACGCGGGCTCGCGCGGGATATGAAGGCGGCATCGGCAGCCGAGCGATTCGAAGATGCGACGCGGTTGCGTCGGCAGATCAACGCCCTCGAACACATCCGCGACATCTCGCTCATCAAAGGCGAACATGTTTCTTCAGGCGGTGGTGTTCGGATAGAAGCATTTGATGTCGCTCACACGGGCGGCTCCGAGACCGTTGCGGTGATGACGGTGGTAGACAACGGTGAGACGCGTAAAGCCACATACCGCAAATTCAAGATCCGCTCTGCGACCAATGACGACGTTGCGTCGCTCAAAGAAGCACTTTCACGCCGGCTCGAGCACAGCGAGTGGCCGCTGCCGCGGGTATTCGTTGTGGACGGTGGAAAAGGGCAAATGCGTACTGCCGAGCGGGTGTTGAAGGAGGCGGGCGTGGAGGTGCCCGTCGTTGGGGTGGTGAAGAACCAATTCCACAAGCCGGAGCGGCTCATCGGAGACAAGCGCATCATAGAGGCACAGGAGCGCGACATTCTTCTCGCCAACAATGAGGCGCATCGGTTCGCCATCACATGGCATAGACAGCGCAGGCGCAAGGGTTTGACCGTTTGATGAATTGAGCGTACAACTCTATCACCAACAACAGAAGGAGACGAGTCATGTTGTCGTTGGCAAGCACGTTGAGAAGCACTGCGTCAATACCGCCACAATACGTCCCGTCCTGCACTTTCAGCCCACGCAGTCGAAATCGATTCGCCTGTAATACCTGCAAGCAACAGAACGGCGGCGGCCCAATCTTGGTCAAGCGTAGCCAAATCGAAGGTCATCGGATGGCAGTATTCCTTCGGAAAAATCCCCGTACGAAACTCCCACCGCTGACGCGATTCGAACCTGAACAATCCGCTCGCGCACGTCCAAGGTCGCGCAGGGGCACCAGGACCAAACAAATCACCCTGTATGCCGAATCGTGGCTCTGCCCGAACTGCTTCGAGCGGAATGAGTTCGGAAAGAACTGGGGAGAATATGGGTCGGCCGGCGTTGTCGCCTGCGGCGACTGTGGCTTACACTATGAGATCGAACGCGGCGGCGTTTGATCAAGGACGCCCTAGGAAGCGTCGTGCAACGAGCGTCGCCAGGTTCGGCGGCGCTCGCGTTTTTTTCAATGCTATAATTTCCTTATGTCACGCATCTCTGTCGGAATACTTCGCGGCGGGACGTCGAACGAATACAATCTTTCGCTCAAGACGGGCGCGGCGATGCTCGCCGCTCTGCCGGAAGAGCAGTATCAGGCACACGATATTTTGATAGACAAGACGGGGATGTGGCACCTGCGCGGAGTGCCCGC
>JBBUAA010000008.1:0-6862 GCA_038061075.1 Patescibacteria group bacterium
TCTTCATACGGAGTGAACATATCACCCCGTTGCACTAGATTGTTGAGCGCGCAAAGGATTATCGATATCTCTCGGAATACTACCCAGATTCTACAAAGGAGAAAAAAGACACATATAAAACATTTGTTGATAAAGCGATAAAGTTACTAAAGCCCGAAGGCCACCTCGGTTTTGTCGTCCCGAACTCTTTTCTATACCAACCAAGTTACGAGGACATAAAAAAGATGGTGGAGCAGTATTCATATGAGGTTATTAATCTGGGCGAAAAGATTTTTAGCGGGGTTGAATTACCGTGCTGTATTTTGATACTGAAGAAAAGCACAGGCGACATCAAAAAAGCCATTATCGACTTAACCCAGCAAAAAAGGTCAGCTCTTCAAGCGATTTTGATTGAGTCAGATTTTGCTGAATATCGAAACAAAGAAGAATCAAGATCAAAAATCGTTAAAAAGACAGCCCTAACGTTCGGCGACGTTTTTGAGTTAAAAGATGCGGGAATACAATATCATCGATCTGGAATTGGTTTATCTAACAAAGGGGGAAGTGATTTATATGAAAGAATTTTTTGTACCAAAACCGAAAACAAGTTTAAAAGAACTAAGGAAACATGGTACGGGAAATTAATAGAGCGTTATTATATTTCCGACGAAACCGATGAGCTTTTCAGGTTGGATTATAAAGATGTCCTTCGTCAAAATGAATCTGTTAGCTTTACAAAAGAAGCATTTGATGAAAAAGAGAAAATATTGTGGAGACAAACGGCGTCATCACTGTTGGCAGTGCTTGATACAAAAGGGCGATGGTTTAGGAACACAATTCAGTGCGGATATTTGAAAGATGACTATAAAAACAAGGTCAACCTCTTGTCCTCATTGGCCATCTTCAATTCAAAATACATTGATTATGTATATCGAAGAATGGTTCTAGAAACTGGCCGAGTATTTCCACAGGTAAAAATAAAATATTTGAAATCTCTCCCGTTTATTATCCCGCAAAAAGCTTCGCAGGAAAATTTATCTGAATTTGCAGCAAAAATGCTGGAACTAAATAAGAAGCTAGCCGGAGAATCGAAGGATTCGGAAAGGTGGAAGAAGATAAAAACGGACATTGATAGAACCGACAAAGAAATCGACAACGAAGTGTACAAACTTTACGGGTTGAAAAGGGAGGAAATCGAGATTATCGAGCAATCCACCGCAAAGTCATCTTGAAAATATGAGTCCAGGTGAAGAAGATCGGTCATTATCTCCTTCATACGTGGGACGCACCGTCCGTGTGTTTGTTTCATATGCAGAGGCTGACAAGGCGCTTGCGGGTAAGGTAAAAGAAGGTCTCGAAAAGTATGGGCTAGAGACATTTCTTGCTCACGAAGACATTAATCCTGCAGAAGAATGGCAGCAAGTAATTCTTGATAATTTGGAAAGCACAGATGTATTTATTCCTCTGATTACAGCTGATTTTCCTCGGTCAAAATGGACAGATCAGGAGTCAGGGATTGCCTTGACCCATGGGAAAGTGATAGTCCCTCTTTCAATCGACGGCAATAATCCCTACGGATTTGTGGGTCGATTTCAGGGTATGAAGATAAATTCACAGCTACCAGTTGAATGTTCGGAAATAGTAAAAGCTATTATCCGTCGCAGGCCACAGCTGGAGCCGCAGATTCTTGATTCATTGATTAAATCTTTTGCTTCCAGTAGATCTTGGACCGCGGCAAAAGAAAGAGCGAACTTACTCATGGAATTTGAACAGATGACGGTTGGTCAAGTGGATGAAATATTTAAAGCGGCAACTCAGAATTCCGAGATCCAAGGTTCTTTTGGTGCTCGAGATGTATTACCAAAATTATTCGAACGTCATAAAGACAAAGTGGATAGTAAGATTATCGAGCAGCTAGTAAAACACAAGTTTATTTCGGAGGATTATTTACCATTTTAATACGCTTTATCCGTTTCCGCGGGCATTCGAGGAAACTTTGACGAAGCATTGCGTATGAAAATGAAGATGGTACGATTTCTTCCATGAAGGCTAAGGATTTACATCAAAAACTACTTGAAATTGAAGCCAATCTAAAGGCGTTTGGGGAATTAAGCGCTCTTGTATCCAATGGTCCTGCGGCACTCTCGCAAGTTCAACAAGCTCAACAGATTGCTAACACGCTAGTTCCACAGCTCGAAGCCGAAAAGACTAAGACAAATGAGATGCTGGCCCAAATTGAGGCAGCAAAAAAGATGCTCTTGGATCAGGTCGCAGAGGTTGAGAGCAAAAAGGCTGAGGTGAAACAACTAGAAGCGAAAGTCCAGGAACTTCTTGAAAAAACGAACCAACAGCTCGCACGAGCAGCTGACGAGACACTTGCAAACGCATTTGAAAAAGAGAAGCGCGACTTAAAAGTGGAAAGAGATAAGTGGTTTTATTATCTAATCGGGGCTGTTCTCGTCTTACTAATCGCCATCGGCGCGACTGCTTGGTGGCAAGTAAGGGAAGTCGGAACTTTGTATCACTGGGCGTTCCCATTGAGAATTGCCCTGACATCGCCGATAATCTTCTTTATACTTTTTGTTGCTCGTGAATTCGGACGTGCAAGAAGTCTTATTGAGGAATACACGTTCAAGTCCGCAATTGCACTCAACTTTGCCGCATATAAGGAAATTCTTGACGAGACCTTCAAAGGACAACCATCAGATGTACTGAAGAGTGAGTTGATGTTCATTATCGAATCTGTTCGGAGCTTGTATTCATCTCCAATGAGAAATATCAAATCAAACAAGGGGAAGGAAAAATCACCCTCGATGGATTTACTTAGTTCTGCTCTTGAGCACGCGAAGGGCATAATTCCTGGAAGCTCTAAAACCGAATAGTAAGAATAACTTCAGAGGTTGAACCTTGGGACTCAAACGCTCCTGTGCGGCGGGGAGACGAGGATGTTTGTTTGCAGTCAGACGATTTGTTATTGTGGTAGAAATTCTACGGACTCTTCTATTATGTACGCGCCAAAGACCGACCCGATAATCTCCACAACGGACGACGAGGGTCAACCGATTGTTTTTACTAAGGCAAAGTGGAATGAGAAGAAAGTCGACCACCCCGAGCTTTTGGATACTACCTTTATGGCCAACGTCGAAAAGGCAATGCAGGCTCCGGAGGAGGTTTGGCCCGACTATGCAGACTACATTGCCGGAAAAAGCGATAAGCAGTGCTACTACCGTAAGTATTCGTCGTATACATACGTCAAAGTTGTAGTATGGGTCAATGATTCACCCCGCAGGGTCGTTACCGCATATGGGATTGACTGCGTGAAGGAAGCGAAATACACTGGACTAGACAGGCTTAGGTAGCCTAAAAACGCCATGCCTACAGCACTAAAAACAGAAGAGAAGAGGAGGATTTTGGACTTTGTCGCCAACGATTTTAAGGATGTCGCGACATCGGAGAATTGGGTATCGCATTATGACAAAGACAATGACTCTTTCGCTCTGCATGTACCCGTATTGTCGGGGGATACTCACAAGCGCTACATCAACGACGAATTCGCCTTTTACTTGGATAAGGATGCGAATGTTAAGGGAATATTCATCGAATATTTCACTACAAACCTGATCTCTCATCACGAGAAAGACCTAGGCAGTCTCCGCGACTCTATTAAACAACAAGAAAAAGGATCCGATACGTCCGTTATAGAATTCAAGAAGAAAGATGCGAATAAGATCGTTTCCAGTCTTGAAGAATTGATGTTGAATTCAATGATCCAAAGGATGCCCGCCGCAACAACCTAAGCGTAACTCCAGAGGTTAAAAATTTAAACCTCGTAACAAGTTGGAATTTTTGTTCGAACGTTATGAGCAAGAAAGATGCACAAAAGAACATAAAGCTTTCTTTGGAATTCGATAGTTATGTATCGAGGAATCCGAAAGTTCTAGACTCTTTCCCAAGAGGCTCTCATTTTATTGTTGTCTCCACTCGTGATAGGAAGCTTTCAGATGAAAACCTGAAAGTCGCTCGAAACAGTAGGTCGGGAAAGTTTGTTGTTGCGTGCAAGCAGGATCATCGTTGGAACATAAAACCACTTTCCAAGTGGGTAGCGGCATAAGTTTAGTTTCCATCTTTGGGAGCAAACTCCTCGCTTCACGGCGCGGGCTGTTCAGTCCCGCTGTAGGTGTTCCCAAAAACGAAAAACACGCCGGTTTTCTTTCATCCGTGCGCGTTTCGGGACCCAATAACCGTAGGACTTGCGGCGTCGCATAGCCCGCGTACCTTGATTGTGCCGTTTGTAATTCATTTCGCCGGATGTCTGCTGTGGCACCGACCGCTGGCGAGGCTAGTCGATTTGGACGCTCGTATAGGATATCACAAAAAATCCGCGTGGAGCGGAAATCACGATAAAGACTCAAAAACTAATGCTCGTGGTGATGAGAAGAAGGCACTGGTGGCGCGGTATTTCCTTCGAGAAAACGCAGGGTCGCGTCGTTGCGCATCGCATGCGCGATGTGGGCGCGCAAGGCGATGGGGTCGGCGGCGGGATAGTGCTTCTTGGCGTGCTCCACCTCCTTGTCCAATAACTTTTCATCGGGCTCGATGGATTCCTTGCGTGCGATTTCCGTTAAGATAAGGCGCACTTTCGCGCGCTTGTCCGCCGCATCATGCCAATCCGTACGTATCTGTTCGCGTGTCTTTTTCGTCTCGGCAAGGTAGCCCTCCCACGTCATTCCCGCGCGCGTGATGTCATCCTTGATGCGTCCCTCCATGTCATCAAGCTCGTATTCGCGGAGCGCGGCGGGGTAGGAAATCGTCGCCCCCTTCACAAGGTCATCGAGTATCGCGGCGCGGCGTTTCTCTGCAGCCTGCATTTCTTTTTCCGTCTTGATATTCGTGCGCAGGACTTCGGCGAATTTTTCCGCGCTCTCTATTCCGAGCGATTGCACGAACGCGTCGTCGAGCGCGGGCAAGTCTTTCAGCTCCGCCGCGCGGGATTCTTCCGCCGCCTTTTGCGCCTCGACGCCCGCCTCTATTTTGTCGATGCGTGCGCGCTCGCGGCGCAGATGGGTCAAGGCCTGCGCGTGTTCCTCATCGGACACAGAGATCTCCTCTTTTGTATCGGTGTGTTTTTTGGCGATTTTCTTGTAGTCGGGAAGTTCAACGGACGGCGCAAGCGCGGCGCGTGCGGTAAAGGTAAGCGGCTTGCCCGATTCGGGTTTTTCGGTCGCCACACGCGGGGCCTCGATTATCAAAAGGTTTTCGGCGGCGAGAATGTTGGGCAATTCCTCCTGTATCGCGCTCTCTGCGGCGCGGGCGAGGATGGCATCTTCACCATAGACCGCGACGATACGCGGAAGCGGCGCGTGGCCCTGACGGAAGCCGTCGAGCTTCGCGGATTTTTGTATTTCTTTGAGAACGAGTTCCCGGTGGCGGGCGAGCATCTCGGCGGGAAGTTCCGCCTTCACTTCGACTTCCCAGCGCTCCTTGTCACGGGAGACTTTTATATTCTTCGCGTTCTCTGACATCCGGCGAGCCTATCAAATTTGTCGGCCCTTGTCACATTGCGATCAAGAGTTCACCGCGGAGGCGGCGGGTTGAGAGGCGCCCGCACCCTGCTCATTGAGATACTCTCCCCAGAAATACAATGCACCGAACACAAGGACAAGAATGACAATCACGGTGCGGATGACGGGGCGGATACTGAATCCCTCGTGCGGAGTGGGTGCGGACGAATGTTCGACGCTCTCAGCCTCGCTCGCGGACACGCGCGGCAGCATATGAGAAGTGTCCGAGCTCGGAGTCCGCGGAAAAGTTCTGTCGGGCGGCATGCCTCTATTCTATCAGTTTATCCGCTCTAGTCGGCGAGTTTCGGTTTGTAGTCTTTTTCGTAGCGCTCCATGCTCTCCCGCACGACCTCGAGCGCTTGTTCGGTCGAAAGAAATTTCCCGACCGCGCCCGTATTCGGCGTACCCGGCCGTTTCAGCGCTTTGTAATTCTCAAGATAATATTTTGTCTCTGTTTTGAAGTGTTCTCCGAGCTGATCAAGCGAAGTGATGTGATCGACGCGCTTGTCGTTGACCAAGACGCCGATGATCTTGTCGTCTACCTCGCCCTCGTCGGTGAATTTCACCCCTCCGATAATGCGCATTTCCGCAACGCAGCCGGCAATGAGCGGCTCCGTCACATTGACGAGCAGAATGTCGAGCGCATCGCCGTCGAGATCGAGTGTCTGCGGTATCGCGCCATAGGTGAATGGGTAGGCGAGCGAGGAGTACCCGACACGGTCAAGCTTCAGCTGACCGGATTCATTGATGAGTTCGTATTTATTGATGGAACCTGCGGAAACTTCGACGATGATATTCACACAACCCTTGGCCTCGTCGGAAAATGACGGAAGAACATGCAGGAGATTGTACATGTACTTCGACGGTTTCTGATCGATGTTCGCCATATTCGGGAAGTGTACCCGACGAACGGTTCTGCGCAACTACCGGTTCAGGTACCGAAGGAGCATGAGCGCGCTCCGCTCCTCTTGGATGCGCCCGTCGAGGCACATTGCGCGGGCGTCTTCGATTGTCGTCGGCACGACGACGATACGCTCTCCTTCTTCCAATGCTTGTTCGTTGGCCTGCGTATATTCGTTGACAATAAAGTAGTAGAGATCCCATTCGACGGTCGCACCGCATTTTGAGATAGCAAAAAGTTCCGCCTTCTCTGCGATGACGCCCACTTCCTCCCGCGCCTCTTTGAGCGCCGCACGCTCCGCCTCCGCTTTTATATCTTTGCCTGTTTGTATGAACAAATTGTATTCCTTGAGCGTGTCAAACACCTTTCTTGAATTAAAGCTTCAAGTGCAACAGTGACCGAACACTGCGCACGGAGTCTG
>JBBUAA010000009.1:0-1509 GCA_038061075.1 Patescibacteria group bacterium
GTGGGTCTAAGGTATTGATAGCAAGCTATCAATACCTTAGACCCGAATGAATATTCAATTGAATATTCGCGTTGCAGATTTCTAGTCTGCGGGGACGGCTGCAACCAGCTGTCCAGTTTCATCAGGGTGCATGCAACCTGATGACTACCGATATCATGAGGCAATTCCTTGAAATCTGTCTATAATGGCGTATCATTATGGAGGTGAATTGGAAAAGGTGGCTCTAATTCATACTTTCTTCACACTTAATAATTGTCGAAAAATATGTACGAAAAGGCACTCATAGCGGCAGGGTTCGACGAGAAGCAGGCACGGGTGTATATCGCCTGCCTTGAAGCGGGTCCGTCAAAAGTGCCGGAAATAGCACGGCAGGCGGAGATCAAGCGGACGACCGCCTACGGAATAGTCGACGAACTCGTATCCATGGGCCTGCTCTCGATGAGCTACAAGGGAAAAACAAAACTATACAAAGCGCAAGACCCGAAAATTATCATCTCATTGCTCGAAGAAAGAAAAAATAAAGTCGCACGCATATTACCCGAACTGTCCGAGCGCTTTCTTACCCATCACGTGCGCCCGAAGATAGCGTTCTTCGAAGGGCGGGAAGGAGTAAAAAAGATATACGACGATGTTCTTGAATGTACCTCAAAGCAGGTCAAACAAATCGTGCGCGTGCGGCAGCACAATGAGGCCGTGGGCGACGCTTTCATCAAGGAGTTCATCAGGAAGCGGATCGCGCGCGGCATCGTCACGCACAATCTCCACCCGAAGTTCGGAGACCTCTATTCGAAAGAGCGGGGAATGGAGGACCCGAAGCTGAAACGGTACGTGCGCTACCTCCCGCCCAATGTGTTCTACGCGGCCATCATCATGATCTACGACCACAAGGTCGCGATGGTCTCCACAAAAGAGGAGAACTTCGGATTTATCATCGAAAGCAAGGAATTCTCGAACACGTTGAACGCGTATTTTGACTTTATGTGGGGACTTGGTTCAAAAGAACCGGACCTCGGCTAGATGCGGACGATGCAAGCATTGTCCATATCCCAATACTTCAGTTTAAACTGAAGTATTGGGATTGCAGATCGAATACCGCGAGTCCGGTGCTAGGTGTGGGCGACGCACGTTTTTGCCGCAGGATTCGCTGTGAGACGCTTCATTGGTATCTCCGCCCCACACATTTCGCAGGTGCCGTATGTCCCCTTTTCCATTCGTTCGAGTGCGTCCTTCACCTCGTGCATGCGTTTTTCAAGCTCCTCGACGAGCGGTACGTTGGTGACCAGCTCTTCGATCTGATCCGCCGCATCGGTCGGGTCCGCCTCAATACCCTTTTGCTCGCTTGAGGTCCCCTGCCAATCCCCGCCGGATAGTTTTCCGTGCGCGGCAAGTTCTTCTCCCAATGAATCGGACTCCGCTTCCAGAGCGGCACGCAAGTCGTTCATTTGGTCCTCGGTGATGTGTGACATAGGGGGAATAGTAAATAGAAAATAGAAAATAGCAAATAGGCGG
>JBBUAA010000010.1:0-15181 GCA_038061075.1 Patescibacteria group bacterium
TCACCGCCGCATGCTACGATGATTTCGGTTCCATTTTGCCATTAGAAAATACTGTTGTGTAATGATTTCCGGTCCCGAACGGCTTTGCTACATATGGAAACACACAACAAGGGTGCCGGACAGCCTGCCTCCCCCATTGGGGCGGATTTTTTTGAGCGTTTATGGGATGAAAGCTGGACATACATCAAGACCGTCGTTGATGTGGTACGCGAGCCGATACTCATCCTCGATAAGGACCTCCGCGTGATGGTGGCCAATGAGTCGTTCTACCGCGCATTTCAAGTCGAAGCGAAAGACACCGAGGGGACGGTCGTCTACGAACTGGGGAACGGCCAATGGAACATCCCCGCCCTGCGAAAACTTCTTGAGGACATTCTGCCCAAGAACACCTTTTTCAAAGGATTTGAAGTGTCCCACGAGTTCCCCTTCATCGGCCGCAAGGTCATGATCCTGAACGCCCGCCAGATCCACAAAGAAAATACCGCGTCGGTCCTCTTCCCGCCCATCATTCTGCTTGCCATGGAGGACATTACGGACATGATGGCCGTCGCCGAAACGCTCGCCGAACATGCAAAACAGTTCGAAGCCAAGCTCACCGAGCGCACGGAGAAACTGGGAGATCATATCGAAAAACTCGAACGGGAGATTAACGCACTCAAAAAGAAAGTATAGTGATCTTGTGCTATCCTGAAAGCTTAATCGGTTTAATCACATATATATGGCAGACACAATAGTAACGAATTCTCCGGACTCGGGTGGCGGTGCTGCGGGCTGGGCCGTAGCGGTGGTCATCTTGTTAGCAATCATTGTAGGCGGCGTCGTTTTGTACCAGCGCGGTTTCTTTGGCAATCAGGAGCCGGCGGACACGACCAATATCGATATCACGATACCGACCCAGACGGACGGCAACACAAATCCCTAAGCGGTACGCCCTGCGTGAAAGCCGCCGCGTCTGACGCGGCGGCACCCTTACTTCCGGTCCCAGTACCGTTCTTGCACGTTCCCACGTCTGACATCGCTCCAATACTGCGCGTTCATCCGGCCTCCGGAAATCTTTTCGTACCATTTCTCCAGATACGCCATTTTTCTCGCGATGATGGGATTTTCTCTGTATTTGGAATAAATGTCCTCTCCGGAGAATAGTATTTCGACAACGGTCGCTTGGTCTTCCTCTTCGTTGCTCATGCTATGGGCTCTGACGAACCCTTGCGGCACCTCTTCTTTCTTTACTCTCATCGCGAACGGGCCAAGGTAGTCGACTCCGGGATGCAGCGCGCGCCACTCGCCGACGGGGACCCGTTCCGTGAATAGATGAGCTAGTTCATGATGTACCTTGTTGGACGGAACAACGTTGTTAAACATCGCATGCAGGGCTTGGAACACGTCCTGAATATTCGTGACCAGTATCTTTTTCTCGTAATCAATGGTCCCTCCCGCGCTTCGATCCATCATGCCCCCTTCGACGTGCAGACCGTCGGTGATGCGGACTTCTTTCAGAAAAGCGGTTATGAGTTCGGGCGGATAGAGCGACAGGAGGTACTTAATGCCTTCAATTCCTTTGTATCGCAAATAGGGCGAACGGATTTCCCGTGCGTGCAGCTTCCCGCCCTGTATGTCGTCGACGGGCGGAAAATCTTTGAATGACAGGCCAATCTTGATGCCGTACAGACGGCGAAGCTCTTCGCGGCACCGCTCGGTGCGCTCTGACAGTTCCTCTTCGTTCCACTTATTTTGGGAGGCATCCCACGCAAGCGGCCCCACTATGGCGCTGGCGCTACCGAGCGTTACGGCGGCACTGGCTCCGAATACCGTCTTCTTCGCCGCCTCAAGGAAGCCCCTTCTGCTCATTTTACCCTCGTCCATGAGACGATTATAACGTATTACGCGCGACCGTTTCTTCTTATATGATGACGGTTCATGCGCGCAAAGTCCGACTTCGCGGAATCTATTATTGTGCTGAGGCGCGATGCCCGCTTCGCCGCGCTTATCAAAAGGCACGGCCCGCCGGACCTGAAAAGAGGAAAAAATCCTTTCCGCGCGCTCGTGCGCTCCATCATTCACCAGCAAGTTTCGGGCGCGGCGGCAGAAACGATACACGCTCGTTTTCTCGCGTTATTCTCCAAAGGCAATTCCCCTACTCCCGAAATGGTGTGCGCGATGCCTGTCGGAAAAATGCGCGGGGCCGGACTATCATCACAAAAAGCTTCGTACATCAAAGACCTCGCGGAAAAATTCTCCGACGGGACGATACGGCACCGTTCGCTCCGCCGCATGGAGAGCGACGACATCATCGAGCATCTCACGCAGGTGAAGGGCATCGGCGTATGGACCGTGCACATGTTCCTCATCTTTACGCTGAAGCGCCCCGATGTGCTGCCGACGGGCGACCTCGGCATCCGCAAGGGTTTCCAAATTCTCTATGGGCTCAAAGAACTACCCGACCACGCGCGGATGGAGAAACTTGCAAAGGGTTGGCGCGCGCATGCCTCGATTGCATCGTGGTACCTCTGGCGTGCGGCGGATGAGCTGAAAGCAAAATAACTACTTCAACTCAAATCGGCATCATCCCGATACTTCATTTTTTTGTGAAGTATTGGGATTTGTATCCGGCAGAATTGTTGTGGAGGTTTAACCTCCACATTATCGTTGCTCTGAAAGAATATCGTTCGCCGCGTGGAGACGGTCAAGAAGTGTTCGATAAAAGAGTCCGAAACTTTCCTCGTTGCTTTGGTTCTCGGGAAAGGGAGAGTACATCACCTCGCGCATCGGCACATCAAGCGAATCAACAATTTTTGATAAAGATTCTTTCCCGTCGTCACCTTGAAAACGAGCAATGAGTTTCTGGATGATGCGATTGACTTCCCTCTCTTGCTTTGCAGTCAGATGACGAAGATCTTTTTCGTCGAACATTTCAACCGGCGGTGTATGTTCCGGCTCGTGGCCGCGCAATCTTCCCTGATAAAACACGTCCTGTCGGTAGCCGTTCGGCATATATACGTTGGGTTCCAAGAAGAAAATCGGGAAAAACTCGAAGTCTATCTGGACGGCCTTATTAAGACCACCGTATACAACATTGTGGCTGTGTTGCCGATCCGAGTCTTTGAATATCCATTTGAGCACAAATATATCCGCTCTCATTTTCTCTTCCTGCGGGCGAACCGTTCGACGGATGTCGGAGGAGAAATACTGAAACCGTTGGGCGCTCCCCGCAGTGATGGAGTTTCGCCTATTGTTTGGTCGCATGTGCCGCACATCCGGCACAGAAACGATGCCTTTGAGCATCTTGGACAGCATCTCCTGCCCCGGTCCATACATTTTGCGCTGCAGTTCGTGCCACTTTCTTCCTTCATCATCCAGGACGATATCGGGGTCATTTTTGTCTCTTGTAAACGTCGGGAGACGCCAAGAAACTCTGTCGGCATATGGTTGCCTTTCGCTCCTGCCGACTTTGATTTTTTCGCCCATAACCGAAGTATTGCTCACCATGAATCCTGAATCAAGGCGTCACTGCCGCTGCGCTGAAAACTTTTGTACTGGCGTATCGCGCCCAAATTCTGTATCGTGTACAGATGTACAAACGAATAGTCGCAAAAGTCGGGACGAATGTGTTGTCGAAAGACGACGGCTCCATTGACGCTTCGGTGATGGCACATTTGGCGAAGCAGGTCTCCGAACTCAAAAGGAACGGCGCAGAGGTGATACTGGTCACCTCCGGTGCCGTCGGCGTAGGCCGGGCCCTGCTCATGCAAAAGAAAGGTGCCGATACGGTGGCGGAAAAACAGGTGTTCGCGGCGGTGGGCCAGATCAAGCTCATGAGCATGTATGCGGACCTTTTCGCGCAGGAAGGATATCTCTCGGCGCAGGTATTGGCGACGAAGGAGGATTTCCGCGACAGCCAACATTACGACAACATGAAGAGCTGCATGGAGAATCTGCTCCGTGACAATGTCATTCCCATCGTCAATGAGAACGATGTGGTGGCGGTCGCGGAACTGCTTTTTACCGACAACGACGAATTGGCGGGGCTTATCGCCTCGCAGATACATGCGGATGCTCTTCTCATTCTCACCAGCGTGGACGGTGTCATCGCGGGAAATGTGGGGGACCCTTCGGCGACCGTTATCGCGGAGGTCGACTTCTCTGACGAGGGCTCTATCGAAAATATCGAAAAACATATCACGCCCGAAAAGAGCGAATTCGGACGGGGCGGCATGCAGACGAAATTCGCTATAGCGAAAAAGCTAAGTCGGGAGGGCATCACGACACACATCGTCAACGGAAAGAAGGAGGGTGCGCTCGTCGCAGCCTTTGGAGGTAAAGCAATCGGGACGAAATTCCTACCGCAGAAAAAGCTTTAAGTTATTGCGGCTAGCGAGGAGCGAAGTGGGAGCTTGCTCACACTTCGTCCGAGTGAAGACGCAAAAAGCTTCACCTCGGGACTTGTCCCGGGGAAGCTTATTGCGCGGTGAATGTGGCGCCGACGACGCCCGCGCTCGCATTCATGACGAGGGAGTCCTTGTACAGATCGAATGCACGGTCCCCGTCGTCGACATATATCAATACCTGATAGCGCTCGCCTTCTGTTGTGCCGCGCAGAAGCGGCACCGTCACAGCCGCATGCGCGCCCGCCTCGAGGCGCGCGGCGCCGAGGGTCCTGCCGCCGTTATCCCTGACGGCTATCCATCCCATCTCGGCGAGCTTCGCGCTCGCGACCGCGACCGTCATCCCCGCCGGCTGATCGACTACTTCCACCGCCTCACCACTCGCTTCCACGGTCGGAGCAGCGGGCGTTGGCAATGGTGTGGTGTCCCCCGTGTTCGTCGCATTGGTCGTATTACCAGCCGTGCTGTTCGTATCGGTGGACACTACGGGTGTGCCCGTTCTGACCGTATTGCGCGCGATAAGCCACCAGCCACCTATAAAAATAAGCAAAAGAACGATGGCCCCGATCACCCGATTTGCCGTATTATTAAGATCCATACAATAGTCCCCGATTATGCGCCACGTCTATTAAAAGCTCACGCTCCTAGTGTACCCCGTGAGGTAGAGCTCGCAAGCTCGCCACCTCACGGGGTGTACGACAGGGATGAGTGACATTAACCTGCGATATCGGACTCGATATCGAGCGCATTCCAGATATCCGCAGCGGGGACTGCGCCTTCGCGGATGATGGCAGGCTCGGCGCCGCTCATATCCACAACCGTCGAAGGCAGCCGCTCCGGCAACTCCCCCGCGTCGACGATGAGATGGATGCCTCGCGCCGCCTCTCCAAGCTGCGTGAGTATTTTTTTGACCGAGCGCTCGGTCGAAACATCGCTTTTATTCGCACTCGTCGCCGTCACGGGCCGGCCGAATTCTCGGACGAGCTTGACGCAAAATTCATTGTCGGGAATGCGAAACCCGAACGTCGGGATTTTTTTCATGACGCCCGTGTCAAAGCCCGCTTTTCCGCCGGAGGCGGATCCTCCTCCGGAGGACTTTTTACAAATGAACGTCACCTGCCCTTGCGGCAGCCGCTCCGCCAAAAGGCGCACGTCGTCGGTGACATCGGCGTACACCTCCGCCATTCCCAGATCGGCGACAATCGCGTGTGTGGGCTTCGCGCCCGCGCGCCCTTTTATCGCGTAGACTTTGCCGACCGCCTCGCTCGAGAGCGCGTCCGCTCCGAGCCCATAGAGCGTGTCCGTCGGGTACATCACGACTCCTCCCGCAGCCAATACCGCGACCGCATCCGACACTGCGGCCTCCATTCCAACGTCGGAAAGACGGATTGTTTTCACGTCTTGAATGGTACGGGAAAAAAGGCTATTCTGCGAGCGCAGCGCGGTTAGCTCAATTGGTAGAGCGCGTCTTTGACGTAGACGAGGCAGCAGGTTCGAAACCTGCACCGCGCACAATGTAACTAGAGCGTGTTTAAAAACTTCGTATGCGAGGCGCGGAGAAGCGGGCGAGGAGACGTATGACTATACGGCGACGAGCACGCAGAGGCTCCGCAACGATGCAGATGAGGTTTTTAGACGTGCTCTACTTGACCGGCGTGCGGGTCGGACGCTCTTCTATCCTATCCTCCCCGTCCGTACCCTCAATATCCACTACGTCCGGCTCGGACTCGTCCAAAAATCCGCCGACCTGAATGCTCCACAATTTTTGATAGAGTCCGCCGCGTTCGAGCAATTCCTGATGTGTCCCCTCCGCGACGACGCGCCCGCCGTCGACGACGATGATGCGGTCCATTTTCATAATGGTCGAAAGCCGGTGGGCGATGACGACGACCGTCTTGCCTTGCATCAGCACTCCGAGCGCTTCCTGAATGAGCGCCTCCGATTCGGAATCCAAGCTCGATGTCGCCTCGTCCAAAATGAGGATGGGGGAATTCTTGAGGATGGCGCGCGCTATCGCCACGCGCTGGCGCTCCCCGCCGGAGAGCTTGACCCCGCGCTCGCCCACATAGGTGTCGTAGCCGAGCGGCAAGCGGGAAATGAATTCATGGCAATGCGCCTTCTCCGCCGCCTCGATGACTTCTTGGTCGGTCGCGTCGCGGCATCCGTACCGGATATTTTCCATGAGTGAACGATGGAACAATATCGGCTCCTGCGGGACGTAGGAAACGGCGTCGCGGAGACTCCCCTGTGTCACCGTTGAAATATCCTGTCCGTCTATCGCGATAGAGCCATTCCCGATGTCGAAGAAGCGCAGTAAGAGTTTCGTCACGGTCGACTTCCCCGCTCCCGAAGGACCCACGAGCGCGACGCGCTCGCTCCCCCGTATCGAGAGACTGAGTTCGTGGAGCACGGGTTTGCCTGCGTGAAATGCAAAATACACTCGGTCAAAGGTTATCGCTCCCTGCGTGACCGCAAGCGCGGGCGCGTTCCGCGCATCCTGCACACTGTGCGGCAATTCGAGAATGTACGCCATCTCGCTCGAATCCGCGAAGGCATCGAAGAAACGGCGTAGTTCACGGTTGATGCTTACGAGCCGGTCGAAAGTGGTGAGAAGGTATGCTTGAATGAGCACAAAATCCCCGATAGTAAGCAGTCCCCTGCTCCAGAATATCGTCGCGCCGTACAGAAGGCCGATCTCGATGACTATCATGAACATCCCGACGCCCGACCAGATGGCGTTGTCCGCAAACCACGACCGCAGCGTCGCCTTGCGCCACACCGCGACGACGGCGGCGAAAAGTCCGCGCTCATGCAGCTCCCCCGAAAAAAGCGCGATGGTCGAATGATTGGATATCGAGTCCGCAAGCGCGCCGGTCACCCGCGTGTCCGCTTCGGCGCGGAGCGCCCGCACAGGCTGGCGCAGCTTCGCCACATACAGCTGGAATGCGATGAAGAGCACGGCCCAAAGCCCTAG
The DNA here is from genome assembly GCA_038061075.1 of Patescibacteria group bacterium. GTDB lineage: Bacteria > Patescibacteriota > Minisyncoccia > Phycocordibacterales > UBA2100 > UBA10103. Next base: position 7,357 of record JBBUAA010000010.1, read on the forward strand.
TGCCGCGCCGAGCACATGATTTTGGATATAGAGCACCGTTACCGCGCCGACGACGAAGAGGAAGGTGGGGAAAAATTGGAGGAGGATGGCATCGAAGATGACCTCGAACGCGCGCGCAAATTTGCTCACCCGATGGGTGAGCGAACCCGCGAAATGCGAGATGAAGAAATCGTACGAATGCCCGATGAGGTATTGGAAGGTGCTGCCGAATAGGTCGGTCATCACGCGGGATTCGAGATACATGACACAGAGGTCCTGCAGGCGGCGCATGACCCACTCCGCAAGATAGATGGCGGCGACGATGACGACCAGCCCGACGAGACCGGCCACGACCGCCGCGTCGGGACTGTTTTCGGCAAGCGTATTGAAAAACTGCCGCAAATACCACGGAGCCGCAAGATTGGTCACCTGAATGCCGATGGCGCCGATGAAGGCGGCGATGAGGAGCCACGGATATTTCCGCACGTGCCGAAAGTAGATGCGCGATACGCTCGTGCCGCTTGCGTACTGTTTTTTGCCTGAACCCGTCATCACACCACTCTAGCGCAACACTCCCCGTCGGGCTATTCTCCTTTTGTATGCGCGTTCTTGGTATTGAGACGAGCTGCGACGATACGGGCGTCACCTTGATAGAGGCGGACGGGGATTTTGGACGTGGATGCTCGTTCAATATCCTCGGCAATGCACTCTCCTCGCAGAAGGACTTGGGCGAGCAGTACGGCGGGGTTTTCCCCGCGATGGCAAAGCGCGAGCATGCAAAAAATCTCGTCCCCGCGCTCACCGTATGCCTCTGCGATGCGGCGGCTCTCGAAGAGAAACCTAGCGATATATCGCACTATCTTCCGCAACTCAAAGAGATTCTTGAACGCGAGCCCGAGCTACTTGCACAGCTCACGCCGTTCCTTGCGAAATACGCGCGCCCTGAAATAAACGCGCTTGCCGTCACCGTGGGTCCGGGGCTTGAGCCGTGCCTCTGGGTCGGGATTAATTTCGCGCGCGCACTCAGCGCCGCGTGGAGCATTCCTATCGTCGCGGTCAACCACATGGAAGGCCACATCGTGATGTCGATGATGGAACATTCCAACATTCTTGAGAATGTTGGAATGTCAGGAAAGATGCACTCGTTGGAATTTCCTGCGCTCTCGCTCTTGATATCCGGAGGGCACACCGAGCTCGTATTAATGCGGGAATTCGGGAAATACGAGATCATCGGCAAGACGCGCGACGATGCCGTAGGTGAGGCGTTCGACAAGGTCGCCCGCATGCTAGGGCTTCCCTATCCGGGCGGTCCGCATATTTCCCGTCTTGCCGAGGAGGCTCGCAGTTCCATAACGACTTACGATGTCGTTAAGGTCTCTCTGCCTCGTCCTATGCTCAATGAGGACAATTTTGATTTCTCCTTCTCGGGATTGAAGACGGCGGTATTGCGTTTGACCGAGAACAGAGAACTGACCGATGACGATAAACGAGTGCTCGCGCGCGAATTCGAGGATGCGGTGACGGACGTGCTTGTCGGGAAAACACTCCGCGCAGCCGATGAGTATGGTGCCAATACCGTCATCCTCGGCGGCGGCGTCTCCGCCAATCTGCATATTCGAAATGAACTAAGCCGAAAGCTGAAAGCTGAAAGCTGCAAGCTACTTGTTTGTCCTCCCGAATTCTCGACCGACAATGCGGTGATGATAGCCCTCGCGGGCTACTTCCACCTGCCTGCCGCGACGCCTGCGGCGCAGGCAGGCGCGCTCAAAAAAGAGTTCGCTGACCCTGCAACACTCGCCGCCAATGGAAGTCTGAAGCTCGGATAACGTGTGCTAAAGTATCGAAATGGAGCCGCTCGTATGCCCCGCGCCTTTTCTTAAGCCATACGATCCGAACGAGCAGGAGGCCGGTATTCTTGAACTCTGGGAGAAAAGCGGGTATGCGAATCCGGATGTCTGCGTAGAGAAAGGCGTCATAAAGGCCGATGCGGAGGCGTATTCCATCGTGCTGCCCCCGCCGAATGTGACGGGGACGCTCCACATGGGGCATGCGGCAATGCTCGCGATACAGGATATCCTCATCCGCTATCACCGCATGCGAGGGCTACGAACGCTGTGGCTCCCCGGCACCGATTCCGCCGCTATCGCGACGCAATCCAAGGTGGAGACCGATATCTATAAGAAAGAGAAGAAAACACGGCACGACCTCGGTCGCGAGGAACTTCTGAAGCGAATTGATGCATTTACCGACGAGAGCAAGAAAATCATCATCGAGCAGGTGAAAAAGATGGGTTCATCTCTCGATTGGAGCCGCTACGCGTACACAATGGATGAAAAGCGTTACGCGGCGGTAATGGAAGCGTTCGTGCGCATGTATGAGGCGGGACTCATCTATCGCGGCGACCGCATCGTGAATTGGGACCCGAAGCTGCAAACGACTGTGAGCGACGACGAAATAGAGTGGGTCGAGCAGACGACATCATTCTACTATCTGAAGTACGGCCCCTTCACCATCGGTACCGCGCGGCCCGAGACGAAATTCGGCGACAAGTATGTGGTAATGCATCCCGACGACGCGCGCTACAAGGAGTATACCGACGGGCAAAAGATACAGCTTGAATGGATCAACGGCCCTATCACGGCGACCGTCGTCAAAGACGCTGCCGTGGACATGGAATTCGGTACGGGTGTGATGACTATCACGCCATGGCACGACCTCGCGGACTTCGATATCGCGGAGCGGCACAAGCTGGATAAAGAACGCGTCATTGACGACCGCGGATTGCTCCTCCCTATTGCGGGAGAATTCGAAGGTCAACACATCAAGAAGGCCCGCCCGCTCATCGTGGAAAAAATGGCGGCGAAAGGATTGATAGAGCGCGTTGATGAGAAATACGTCAACCGCATCGCGACCAACAGCCGCGGCGGGGGCATTATCGAGCCGCAGATAAAACGGCAGTGGTTTGTCGGCGTCGATCGCCCCTTTGGCACGCCCCAAGGAAAGATGACCCTCAAGGAGTGGATGCGCGCGGTCGTCGAGCAGGGCGAAATAAAAATAGCGCCGGAGCGTTTCGAGAAGATATATTTTCATTGGATAAACAACCTCCGCGACTGGTGCATCTCGCGGCAGATATGGTTCGGGCACCGTATTCCTGCGTGGCACCACGAGCCGAGATGTATTCCCAAACCGGGGAGGGAAAGTGACGTTGAAAAATGCATTCCGATCATCGTTTCGATAGAAAAGCCAACGTGCCAATTCTGCGACGCACAATACGAACAAGACCCCGATGTGCTCGACACGTGGTTCTCCTCGGGGCTATGGACCTTCTCGACGCTCGGCTGGCCCTTCGACTACGCTCAGGGTAAACCCAAACCCGGAAGTGACCTCGCGACTTATCACCCGACCTCGGTGTTGGAGACAGGGTACGACATTCTTTTCTTCTGGGTCGCCCGCATGGTACTCATGTCGGGTTTTCTTCTGGGTCAGGTCCCCTTCCGTAATGTCTACCTCCACGGGCTTGTGCGCGACGGACAGGGGCGCAAGATGTCGAAATCGCTCGGCAACATCATCGACCCCTTGGACATGATAAAAAAATACGGTGCCGACGCGACGCGCCTCTCGCTCATCATCGGTGCCGCGCCCGGTACCGACCTCAAACTCTCCGAAGACCGCGTGCGCGGTTACAAACATTTCGCCAACAAGCTCTGGAACATCACCCGCTTCGTACTTGAAAACAGCGAGGACAAATATGGACACGGCGTGTCCATATTTCCTGAAGATAAAAAATTAGTCGAGGAAGCCGAAGTGGTCGCAAAAGAAGTATCAGGCAATATCGACAACTTCAGGCTCGACCTCGCCGCCGACCGGCTCTACCATTATGTATGGGACCGCTTCGCAGCCGAAATAATCGAAGAGTCGAAACCTATCTTCAAGGCCGGTGGTGAGGCCGCCGCTTCGCGTAGTGCTACGCTCTACGCACTACTGACTACGTCTCTGACCTTGCTCCACCCCTTCATGCCGTTCGTCACCGAAGCCATCTGGCAGCAACTTCCTAAGAAAGAAAATGATATGCTTATGGTGGCCAAGTGGCCTACGTCATGACGGTTGAAAATCCTACCAATGCAGAACAACAAATCTCCCCTTCTGAAAGTGAAAAAAAGGCGGACGAAGGGCAGTTTTATGTGACGTTTATAGATAATAATCAGGTTTCAATTCAAACACCCTCAGGGCATAGAATATGTTTTGAATTTGGGGCAATGGTAAGTACCAAAGAACACGACCTGTTTGTAGAGCAAATGCAGAACCCGAATCAACCATTACCATCTATTGAAAGTCTCAAGCTGGGCATCGTGCGTACTGCAGAGGGATTTTTAGAAGATCGACCGAAGCGTGGAGGGTCGAATGACTTGAGCACTACCTATACATGGGAAAACCACGCGCAAGAACACGAGGTTAGCGTCGAAGAAATGAAGAAAATGTATTTCTTCGCAAGAGAGTCGCTCTATAATCGATTCAAAACACGTTTGCGCGATAATAAATCAAACCATGACTGAATTCAGTCCCATTCTCGCGGCGATGGCAGGAGGATTCCTCCCCGCGCTCGCGTGGCTGTGGTTCTGGCGGCGCGAGGACGCGCCGCATCCGGAGCCGCGCAAGCTTATCGCGCTCGCCTTCCTCGCGGGCATGGTCACGGTCGCGCTCGTCATCCCCGTACAAAAATTCGTTGCGCCGTTCCTCGCGACCCAGACGCTCGTGTTCACTGCATGGTCCGCCATAGAGGAGGCGATGAAATATCTCGCCGCGCGCGTGACTGTCCTGCGCCGCCGCGAAGACGACGAGCCGATAGACCCCGTCATCTACATGGTGACCGTCGCCTTGGGCTTCGCGGCCGTCGAGAATACGCTCTTCCTCCTTTCCCCGCTTTCGGGTGATACGGTGGTCCAGACCGTGATGACGGGAAATCTGCGCTTCGTGGGAGCGACCCTGCTCCATGTGCTCTCCTCCGCTGCGATAGGGGTCATGCTCGGCCTCTCCTTTTACAAGTCAAAGACCGACAGGCGCATCTACGCCTTTTTTGGAGTTATCCTCGCCGCCCTTTTGCACAGTCTCTTCAATTTCCTTATACTCAATACTGCCGAGGAACATTTGATGCGGACCTTTCTGTACGTCTGGATAGGCGTCATTGCACTCCTCGCCGTGCTAGAATATATCAAACGTATCCATCCGGTACTTAAGGAAAAATTTTCAAAATAACACCCTATGTCCAAGAAACCTTCCTTCTTCGCGCGACTCACCGGTGCAGGCGGCGGGGATGACGGCTACTTCAGCGACAAGTCCGAGCCTATCGTCTTCGAGGGCGAGGGCGAAGAGCGGCACGCGCACATCACACAACGTGAGGAAAACTGGGCCGGCGAAGAACCCGCGGGAGAACTCGCGGTCGACGTGTACCAGACGCCCGACGCGATGGTGGTCAAGGCGCTCGTCGCCGGCGTGCACCCCGCTTCGATAGACATTTCGCTGACGCGCGAGATGCTCACCATCAGCGGTACGCGCCAAGACGAACGCGAGGTGGATGAGGAGCACTACTATCAGCGCGAGCTCTACTGGGGCTCGTTCTCGCGCACCATTCTCCTGCCCGAAGAAGTGGATGTGGACATGGCCGAAGCCTCCGAGCGTCATGGTATCCTTATGATCCGCTTGCCGAAGATCAACAAAAAGCGCCAGACCAAATTAAAAGTTCGTAGCAGGTAGCATAGCTTTCAGAAAATGCGATTAAACTCTTCAATATAATTAAACCAAGTATGGAACCGCAAAACGCACCCGCAGCTACAAATACAATGCAGTCACTATCCGTTCCCCTCGCCATCGTCGTCGCGGGTGCCTTAATCGCGGGCGCGGTATTCATGAACGGACAGAAGCAGCCCGTCGTAGCCGGTGGTGGCGGACAGCCGTCCGTTGACATCAAAGACGTAAAAATAGGGCCGGACGACCCGTACATCGGGGATAAAAATGCCCCCGTCGTGATGGCGTACTGGTCGGATTACCAGTGCCCCTTCTGCAAGGCCGTCGAGGTGGGCGGTATCCCCCAGATCCCTATAGAACCCGCGCTCCCCATCCTCATCAAAGACTACGTGGATACGGGAAAGCTCAAAATAGTCTTCAAGGACTTCTCGTTCCTCGGCCAAGACTCCGATACGGCCGCCCTGTATGAACACGCCATATGGGAAACGTATCCCGACAAATTCTACGCGTGGCGGGAAGCAATGTTTAAAGCGCAGGACGACGAAGGCGATCAGGGCTTCGGCGACGAAGCCTCCACCCTTGCGCTCATCAGGAAAATCTCCGGCATGGATGCCGACCGGCTGACGAATGTCGTCGCACAGAACAAAGAAAAGTATTTGGGGCTCATACAGGCGGATGAGACGGAGGCCGCGTCCTTCGGCATCAGCGGCACTCCGGGATTCATCGTAGGGACGACGCTCATCGCCGGTGCCGACCAGCCCGCCGTCTTCAAGGCGGCAATCGACAAAGAACTCTAGGACTCATCTACCAATCCGAGGCGGTAAATGTCGAATGAATTCTCCCCTTCGAACATGTCGGAGGGGTTTGGAAGATACAGACGTTTACGCGTTATCTCGGTGGTAGCATCGTTGAGAAGGCGGTGGAAGACGGCGAACTCATCCGAGACCTCGGCAAAGTCGATGATATAGCGGCGCATTTGCGATGAGCCGTCGGCATTCTTCTTCTTTTTACACTCCTGCACGATGAAACGCCGCACCTCCTTTCCGTACTTTTGTTTGACGGTGTAGTAATTGAATATCGCCTGCATAACGAAAAGCGTTTTCTGCCCGCGGCCCTTGCTGAATGAATCCACGAATTTGTGGTCGACGATGTCCACCGCATTCCTGTCGGCGCGCGATTCCACCACGAGGTCCGAAATGGCTTTGACGGGCAGCGGTAATCCCTCGACTTCCGCAAGCGCCACCACCTCCACGCCGAGCACTTTGTGCTTGGGCGGGCGCTCCAGATAGAAGCCGACGGCCTGCAGGTACTCGCGCTCCATTGAGGCGCGCTTCTTTTTCTTTGCGAGGCGCGACTTCGCTTTGCCGAAATTGATCTCAAAATCCGCGACGCTACGCAAATATTCAAGCCCTAGTTCTATCGCCCCCGTTTTTTCAATGCCGCCGTAATAGTGCTGGAGCGCGACGTGCGCGGCGCGACCGACGAGAGCCGAGGGATTGGAGGGTGTATCATATACCTTCTCGACGTAGCGTTTGTACCACGCCAAGGGGTTCCTCAAAAAAGCCATGAGCGACGAATGGCTCCAGTATTTGATGGGGAGCTCCGGTTTGGGCGCTTTTTTTGACTTCCTCACGAAGCGAGTATACCAGAATTGCTACCTAACTACGGGGCTATGCAAACCCGAGGCGCGTTTGACTATTTTTGGTCCTGAAATAAAGGGCTGCTACATACGTCTTCATGAGGAAGTATTAGCAGTCATTACTGTATAAAATCTGTATAGTATGCTATTTCTCTTTATCTTGGGTCTTGTTCTCGGAGCCGTATCCGTTATCTTCGCGCTTCAAAACGTAACGGTGGTCACCGTCACCTTCCTCGCGTGGCAGGTCACCGCGCCGCTCGCCTTTATACTCCTCGGTACGATGATGTGCACCGTTATCGTCGTACTTCTGATGCTGCTGCCTAGCCTCATCCGCGACGAATTCCACGTGCGGGCTATCAAACGCGAAAAAAGGGCGATAGAAGACGAATTCGCGCAATATCGCACGACGCACGTCCCCGCGCCGGGAGCCCCCGACCGCCCCCAAGTCACCCCCGAAGGTTCCGT
>JBBUAA010000011.1:0-1540 GCA_038061075.1 Patescibacteria group bacterium
GCACCGGGGCGTGGATCGTGAGGTCGCCCTGTGAGAGCTTCGACACCGAGCGCAGGATGTCGATGATCGATTCGTTCAAGAGGTCGTTTTCCTTCTTGATCTTGGCGGCCACCGCTTCGCGCTCGTCCACCATGGTGTCGAACTGCCGGCCCAGCACGCCGATTTCGTCGGTACTGGCCAGACGCGCGCGGGCGCTGGTATCGCCCTGCCGCAGGCTTTCCATGGTTGCTTGCAGGTGCGACACCGGCCGCAGCACGCTGCGAGCCACGGCGAAGGCGAGCAGCGTCGCGACGACGATCAGGCCGACGATGGTGGCGGATTGCACGAGCTGGCGCCCGCGCAGGTCCGCGATCTTGCCGTCGAGCTGCTCTTTCAGCGTCGTTGTGGCCGCGTCGGTGAGGGTGAACTGCTGGTCAATACCCTGCGTGTAGCGATTGAAGAACTCCGTCGAGTCGAAGCTCAGCGTCTGGGCCTCCACGATCTCCTTGCGGGCCAGATCGAGCATCGCTTTCGTCTCGGCCTCGGTCGCCTTCAGCGCCTCCGGGAGCTTTCCCTTCGCGAGCGCGGGGGATTCGCGGAACACCTTCTCCATGGAGCGCTTCACGAACTCGAGTTCGCGGGCCCCTGCGGCGGACAGCGCCGCCACTCTCGCGCGCTGGGCCTCGGCGATCGCCTTGCCGCCTTCCTTCGCCGCCAGGACGCCGGTGCCGACCGCGCGCATCTGACCGAACGGCTCGGTGAGGGCCGGCAGACCGACGAGCGACGCCTGGATCAGGTGGTAGGTGTGGGCATCGGGGTCCAGGCTCAGCTTGTAATGATCGACCACCGCGTCGAGCAGGACCATGTAGTCGGCGACCAGGTCGGTATGGCGCTGGAAGTTGGCTCGCCCGTCGAGCGTGCGGTTGGCAATGTCCTGCGCGATCCGGGGGAACACGGTTTTCGTCTTGTTCCAGCTCTCCGCGACCGCCTTGTCGGCGATGCCCTTCACCAGCTCGTCCATCTTGCCGATCGCCTGTTTCTTCTCGGCTTCCTTGTCCGAACGCGCGCCGGCCAGCCCTTCGTTGCCGGCCAGCACGCCGGCCGTCATACCACGATGCTGCTGCGTGAGCTGCACGAGCTTCATCAGCAAGAGCGAAGGCGCGAGACCCCGCTCCTCCGTCTTGGCGAACTCGACGTCTTCCTGCGAGGCCGCGTAGAACTGGTAGGTCGGCACCGCCACCGCCGGCGCCAAGATGATGCCCAGCAGCGCGAACTTCTGCCACAGCTTCAGGCGGCCCAGTACGCCGAACAAACCGGCACCGGAGCGTGACACCCCGCCGCCTGTCATTGTTGCATCCGATGGTTTCATTGCGTTCACTCCTTTAATGTGATTGATCCGGGTTACGATGACTCCACATCACTTCATCCCCTCGCCGGGCTTCTCGCGCGCCGCCTCGTCGGCTTACGCGGCGATGTGCTCGCCGAGGGTGCTGAAAAATCCTTCCGCGTCCACGTCCAGCCACACCTGGCCGTCGCGCTCGTAGGCCCCGTGCACGTGGCC
>JBBUAA010000012.1:0-5083 GCA_038061075.1 Patescibacteria group bacterium
TTCCACTAGCCAAGGGGCATATTTTTTGATACAATGGAACGACGAAACATGGCTATAACTAAAGCAAAAAAGGCCGAAAAAGCGACCCCCAAATCGGGGCAAAATAATATAACAGGCTCTTACGGTGCCGCCGACATCACGGTCTTGGAAGGGTTGGAAGCGGTGCGGCGGCGGCCGGGGATGTACATCGGGACCACAGGGACTTCAGGCCTCCACCACCTCATCTGGGAAGTCTTCGACAACTCGCGCGATGAGGCGATGGGCGGCTTTGCCGACGACATCGAAGTCGCGCTTCTCCCCGACAACCGCGTGCGCGTCGCCGACAACGGCCGAGGTATTCCGGTGGAGATACACCCCAAGACAAAAGTCTCGACGCTCGAGACGGTCATGACCATGCTCCACGCGGGCGGTAAATTCGGCGGCGACGGATACAAAGTTTCCGGCGGTCTGCACGGCGTCGGCGTGTCGGTGGTCAATGCGCTCTCGTCACATGTACGCGCCGAGGTCCATCGCGACGGGGGTGCATACGTTCAGGAATACGAAAAGGGCGGCAAGCCGCGCGGCAAAGTCAAAAAAGTCAGCTCGTCCAAATTGCACGGCACCATCATCACCTTCGAGTCTGACCCCTCTATTTTTCCCGACCGCGCGCTCAACTGGGAAACCATCGTCGCGCACATGCGGCAGCAGGCGTACCTTGTGAAGGGGCTGCGCATTTCAATCCTTGATTTGAGGAATGTGAACGGCGACCCCATTAGAGACGCTTCGCGCTCTAACGGGGCAAGCGTGTTCTACTTGCGTGAGTTGGGGCTCGATGCGCCCTCGACCTCGTTCTATTTCGAAGGCGGTTTGCGTAGTCTCGTCGCATTCCAGAACCGCCACCAGGAGCCGATACACAAGAATATTTTCTATGTGGAGAAAGAGTTCACCCCGCCCGGTGGCGGGGCAAGGGACGGTATTACCGTCGAAGTGGCGCTCCAGTATGTCGACGACATCACTGCGCGCATCTCGGCCTTTGCCAACAACATCTACAACAGCGAGGGTGGCATGCACATCACGGGCTTCAAGACCGCGCTCACCCGCACGCTGAATGCTCAGATAAAGAACGGGGGAGGGAACGGAAAAGAGAGCGACAGCTTCACGGGTGATGACGTCTTGGAGGGCCTGACGGCGGTCGTCTCGGTGAAAATGCGTGAAGTGCAATTCGAAGGACAGACGAAGGGCAAGCTGGGAAGCGTCGAGGCGCGCGGAGCGACCGAGGCCGTCTTCGGCGCGGCCTTCGCGGCGTTCCTCGAAGAACACCCCGACGACGCGCGCGCCATTCTAGGGAAAGTCGCGCTCGCCATGAAAGCGCGCAAAGCCGCCAAGGCCGCGAAGGACTCAATCCTCCGCAAAGGCGCATTGGACGGCATGACCCTGCCCGGAAAATTGGCGGATTGCCAGACGAAAAGCGCGGAGGAGGGGGAACTTTTCATCGTCGAGGGTGATTCCGCCGGCGGCACCGCAAAAATGGGCCGCGACCGCCGCATTCAGGCGATATTGCCGCTCCGCGGCAAGATACTCAACATCGAGCGCGCGCGCCTCGACAAGATGCTCGCCTCCGAGCAGATAAAAAATCTCATCATCGCTCTGGGGACGGCGATAGGGGATATTTTCGACATCGAAAAGTTGCGCTACCACAAAATAATTATCGCGACGGATGCCGACGTGGACGGCGCGCACATCCGCACGCTCCTCCTCACGCTCTTCTACCGCCATTTCCGCCCCGTCATAGACGGTGGCTTCCTTTACATCGCCCAGCCGCCGCTCTTTAAGATACGGAAAGGGAAGGAGATAGCCTACGCGTACTCCGAAGAAGAGAAAATAAAGATCGCGGGGAAGGGTAGCGACCAACTGTCAGCTGTCAGCTTTCAGGAAGAGAACGAGGGAGAATCAAACGCTGAGGCTGAAAGCCGAAAGCTGAAACCTGAAAGCTCCCGCATTCCATCGGTCCAACGATACAAGGGGTTGGGTGAAATGAATTCGGAAGAGCTCTGGGAGACGACGATGGACCCCGCGCGCCGCATCCTGAAGCAGGTCACCATCAACGATGCGCAGGAAGCAGATCAGGTCTTCGACATGCTCATGGGCACCGACGTCCCCGCGCGCAAATCATTCATCCAAAGCCACGCCAAAGAAGCGACGCTCGACATCTAAATAGCTTTCAGCTGCCAGCTTTCGGCTTTCAGAAAATGCGGAGATCCAATCTGCCGGTGTTCTCCCTGACAGCTGAAACCTGACAGCTACCCCTTAGTACGCGTACGGGTAGTACGTGGAGTACGGCTGCTGTTGGTAGTAGTACGGGTAGCCCGCGGTCTGCGAATACGGATACATTTGGTTCGAATAGTACGGGTACGTCTGGTACTGCTGATAGGACTGCGCGTTGTAGTAGGTGCTGTTGCCTGCCTGTCCGGTAGGCAGGTAATTGTAAGAAGAGTTGTAGTTGTACTGGTACGGAGCGCTGATGGATTGCGACGCGTAGTTGTTGCTCTTGTTGGCGTCGGAAGCGTTCACGGAGATGCTCACGGTGCCCGACTGCGCCTCTGTGAAGCGGAGCGTATTGAGCACATGCGAGCCGGGGGCGAGCGACGCCTGTGCAGGGGAAGCGTATGTATATCCCGACTGCGTGGGAAGGTTCGCGGTGAAGGAGTATGTGCCGCTCGAAGTGCCGCCGACGTTCGCGATATCGAACGAGACGGCCGTCATACCCGCCGCATCGGTCGAGACGGAAGTGATGCGGACGGAGAGGTCGGCGGGGGATGCGACGGGAACGGGCGTAGGCGCCGGCGTGGGGGCGGGTGCCGGCGTCGGGGCGGGTGCAGGCTCAGGTGCCGGTGCCGGAGGTACCGGCACTTCCGCGGGGATGACCGTTGTGGTCGCGGACCCTTGGGCTTGTGCAGTACTCGCTTGCCCCGAGCTTGTCGCGGTGGTGGAGCTCGGCATGAAAATAATGGAAAGCGGGACAGCGACCGCATCTGTGCCCGCGAGGATGGGGGTCACGGAGAATTTCTTGTCGGTACCCGCGACCGTAAAGGCTGCGCCGCAGGGAATACCGTTTTGCGTACCCGCAGGGCTGGTCGTTTGGAATTGAAAACCGCCGCGGCATTGATAGAGAAATGCGTAGGTACCTTTTGCCGGCTCATTGTATTTCCACGAGACGGTGAAGGGGGTACCGGATGTCGTCGTCGCAGGAGCAATCACCTCGATGGCGGCGGCGCTCTTCGAACCGAAGAGGGAAGAGAACCAATTGCGCGAGACGCCCGCGAGGTTGATGAGTCCCCAGATAACCACCGTGACGAGGATGATGAATCCGATGATCGCGACGATGTTCGAAAAGAAGCTCCCCTTGGGCTCCTCCTGAATAACGGTGTGGGAGGTGTGGGTAAGGGTCTTTTGGGGGATTTGTGTGTCTGCCATATCGGAGCGATGCTACTACATATTTTCTACTTGTCAACCCCCGTTAGAAATAGCCCGCCCCGTAGGCCCTTCGGGCGCGCAAGCGCGGGCGCGATTTCTAACGGGGTCAAGCCCTAGTAAGGCCTCTTCCGGCCACCCCCTTGACATTTTATATTTATAGTGTAATATCTCCGCCTCGTATATGACCTCAAATCTTTCAGGCAATGAGCGCCAGAAGCCCCCCGTGCCGGTGTTTTTGGCCGCTACCATTGTCATATTCTTCCTCTCGCTCTCGGCGGCGGATTCCGTCGGCTTCGTACCGTGCTATCTCGACGGGACGGCGTGCAGTGCCGATTCTGTCGCCCTCTCCAATCTGCCCCAACTCGGTGACGAGAATCCGGTGCCGGTGACTGTGCCGCTGGCGGTGAGCGGAGTCGAACCGAAGCGCATCGTTATCCCTGCGATAGGCCTCGATCTTCCCGTGCAGAACATCGAAAGCAGGGACATCAATGTACTGTATGAGAACCTAAAGAACGGGCCTATTCGCTACGTCGACTCGGCGAGGCTCGGCGAAGAAGGCAACGTCCTCGTCTTCGGCCATTCGTCCCGCATCCCTGTCGTGAAGAACCGGATGTACAAGGCCTTCAATCGCGTGCCCGAGCTCGCGGCGGGCGACACCATCACGCTCGTCGGTGAGATAGACGGCGTCGAGCGCTCGTACCTCTACAGCGTTGTCTCGGTCGAACGGAAAGACATCAAGGACCCGACCGCTGTCGTGAGTCTCGCGAAAGAGGGGAGGCGTCTCACGCTCGTCACCTGCGACACGCTCACGGGAGAAACCGCGCGCTTCGTGCTCGAAGCCGACTTTATCGGGGCGCTCTAAGTAACAGATGATATGAACCCCGTTAGAAACCGCGGTCGCTCAAAATTACAAAACCTACTCTCTTCACAACATATGCCTATGAATCACAGCGAATCTGCACATATAGCACGACCGCGACCTGTTTCTAACGGGGTGAAAAAAGTACTCCTCATCAGCATGTTCTTGGTGTTCTCGCTTGTCGCGCCCTCCGTGTATGCGTGGGATGACACGGGCTACTATTCTTCCGGCTATCCCGCCTTCGTGAGCTATCCGACCAACGTCGGCTATCCTGCAAGCGTGGGGTACACCGCGCCGGTCGGCTATCCTGCGAATGTCGGGTATCCCTTGAACATGGGCTACACGGCTCGTGTCGGATATCCCGCCAACGTGGGTTACCTTGCGAATGTCGGCTACCAAGCGCAGGTGGGATATCTTGCGAATGTCGGGTACGTCGCGAACGTCGGGTATCTTGCGAACGTCGGTTACATTGCGAATGTCGGCTACCAAGCGCAGGTGGGATATCTTGCAAACGTCGGCTACACCGCCCCCGTCAGCTACGTCGCAAACGTCGGATACGAGGCCACGGTAGGCTACACCGCCGTCGTGGGTTATGAACTCGAACTGTAGAGCGCGAGAGCCCAAACTCGAAGCGGTAAAGGCGTAATGCGGATACCATTCCTCCAAATTACGCCTAGGCGTAATTTGGAGGAATATTTAAATCGAGCCTGCAAACATTCTTGAATTAAAGCTTCAAGTGCAACAGTGACCGAACACTGCGCACGGAGTCTG
>JBBUAA010000013.1:0-3405 GCA_038061075.1 Patescibacteria group bacterium
GGGAGGGATAGTTGATATACCTTTTTCATCACCACTATACGCTTACTTGCGCAAGTAAGCAGGTACGCGGGTGTATACTTGTTCTCATGAAAGAAGTCGAGATGGAGCGCTTATTGAAGCCGCTGGGCAATCGGCGTCGTCTAAAAATGCTCACGTTCATCCGCAGAAGAAAGTCCGCGCATGTAGGCCAGATCGCCGATGCGATGCATCTTTCCCTCACGGCCACATCGAGGCACTTGTCGCTCTTGGAGCGGGTGGGGTATCTGGAAAAAGAACAGCAGAGCCTGTATGTGTATTATCGTATTGCCCCCGATGCCCCCAAGATCTTTTTCAATGTGCTTGCGACTCTGTAAGTTCCAAGTTCCGATAGGCTTAGTTGCGCAACTAAGCAAGTATTGATGAGGTGAAATTGAAACGTAGGGATTTTAGCGGGACAGGGTGTTGAGACTTTGCATGTCGGCGGGGTCGAGGGAGAAGTCGAAGATGTTCGTGTTTTCAATAATCCGTTCCTTGTTGCTCGATTTGGGAAGGGGAATGGTCCCATGCTGGAGCGCCCAACGGATAAGTACCTGTGCGGGGGTTTTGCCGTATTGTTTCGCTATCGCCGCCACCGTGGGGCTACTCGTAAGCTTGCCGCGACTGAGCGGGCTATAGGCCTCAACGACGATATTTTTTTCTTTGCAATATTCTACGAGCTTGAGGTCGTGGCTCGCGGGATTGAATTCCACCTGATTCGCCATCGGCAAGATTCGCGCGTACCCGTGCAGTTTTTCGATGTCGCCGATGCTGAAATTACTCACGCCGATCGCGCGTGCGAGGCCCTCCTCGTACACCCGCTCAAGTGTTTTCCATATCTTTCGGGACATGAAGGGGACCGGCCAATGAATGAGGTAGAGATCGACGTACCCGATATCGAGCCGCTCGAGGCTGTTGCGGAATCCGCGTTCCGGAGCTAGAAAGTCGGTCGGCCAGAGTTTGGTCGTGACGAATATATCCCCGCGCGGAATTCCGCTTTCGCGCACCGCCTTGCCCACGCTCCGTTCGTTGCCGTAGAGCTTTGCCGTATCGATGTGGCGATATCCCGCTTCAAGCGCCATGTTGACCGCGTGCTCGGTCTCTTCACCCTCCGCCATCTTCCATACGCCGAGGCCGAGGACCGGTATCGCGGTGCCGTTGCCCAAAGGTACACGGGTGTTCATGGACAGCTCAGCCATCCTTCCATTGTACTAAATGCGTATGAAGAATGGGTAAGGGGAAAGTACTGACGCGACGAACGCTCTGCTACACTAGGGCGATGTTCGCGCACATATCTTTGCGGAGCGCGCTCATATGGGGCGCGGGACTTGTTGCGTTTCAGGCGCTCGTCTTGTTCCTCTTCGGCCAGCCCGCCATCTGCGAATGCGGCTACGTGAAGCTGTGGGAGGGAGTAGTCTTGAGTGCGGGGAATTCACAGCACCTTGCCGACTGGTATTCCTTTAGCCACGTCATTCACGGGTTTCTTTTCTATTGGATATTGACGCTTGTTGCCCCGCGGCTCTCCATCGGGACGCGGCTCCTGCTCGCTCTCGGCGCCGAAATAGCGTGGGAGGTCATAGAGAACACGCCGATGGTCATACAGCACTACCGCGAGCAGGCGCTCGCGCAAGGCTACACGGGCGACAGCATCATTAATTCCGTCTCGGATACGCTCATGATGGCCGTAGGCTTTTTCCTCGCGCTGCGTCTCCCCGTGTGGCTCGTTGTCCTCACCGGCATCGGCTTTGAATTATTCGTAGGCTTTGCCATCCGCGACAATCTCACGCTCAACGTTCTCAATCTTGTATACATTTTTCCCGCCGTCGCGACGTGGCAAAGCGGCATGTAGTACTATATCCCGATGATACGGGGGATACAGGCATACGGAGACCACATGTTCGCATCGCTGAAGATACGCAATTACCGGCTCTATTTTATCGGTCAGGGATTCTCGCACATCGGCAACTGGATGCAGACCGTTGCATTGGGATGGCTGGTCTTGGAATTGACCGGCTCGGGCGTGGCGCTCGGCAGCGTGCTCGCATTCCGTTTCGCGCCCCTCCTTCTCGGCGCGCCGTTTGCGGGAATGATCGTCGATTCTGTCGACAAGCGGCGCTTTCTCTATTTTACGCAGGCGGCCTCGGGATTCCTCGCGCTCGTCATGAGCCTCCTCATCTTCACAGGCGCGATAGAGATATGGATGGTGTACGCAGCCGCGGTCCTCTTCGGGGTGGTTGACGCTCTCGACCGGCCGCTCAGGCAGACCTTCATGCATGAAATGGTCGGCCCCGACCATTTGCGTAATGCGGTGGCGCTCAGCTCGACCGAGGCAAATCTCGCCCGCGCACTCGGCCCCCTCTTCGCAGGTGCTCTTATCGCGACGATTGGCATCGCGTTCTGTTTCTTTGCCAACGCGCTTTCGTTCGTAATGGTCTTGGTTGCGCTCGCATGCCTACGCCCCGCCGAATTCCATCGCGAGACCGAGGCGCCGCGTCCGCCGGATCATCTGCTCGCGGGCCTGCGCTACGCCGCTTCGGTGCCGATGATCCGCAACATCCTTATTTCGATGGCGGTCATCGGGACTCTCTCGTACGAATTTCAGGTGAGCCTGCCGCTCCTTGCGGAGAACACTTTTCACGGCGGTGCGGCGGACTACGCCGCGCTCCTCTCCGCGATGGGCGCAGGGTCCGTCGCCGGCGGATTGTTCGCCGCGAGCCGTCACGGGGTTACGCTCCTCGAATTCGTGGCGTCGGCGTTCCTGTTCGGCCTTTCCCTCCTCCTGACGGCGCTGATGCCTACTCTCGGGCTCGCTATCGCGGGCATGGTATTCGTCGGATTCTTTTCCATCAATCTCACGTCGGTGGGCAACACCATGATCCAGCTCGAGTCCGCCTCCCACATGCGCGGGCGCGTCATGGCGCTCTGGACGATGGCGCTCTTCGGCTCCACCCTCATCGGCGCTCCGCTCATCGGATGGATCGCGGAACATGCGGGAGCGCGCTTCGGGGTAGGCATCGGCGGGGTCGCCGCGATTGCCGCCGCCCTCTATGCGGCGCGGACGCTTCTGAAGCGTGACGAGTGGCGTACCATCCCCGCATCGATCTGGATACGGATATTCACGGCGGAAGCTGCCAAATGAGGCGGTGAAGTGAGTTGTGGAAAACGGCGGGTGTGGTGTGCGGACGATGGTACTATTTCCCCATGGCGAAGAACGGACCGAAAGGCAGGGGACGCGCGGGTACGGTCAAGGGCCGCTCGCAGGTGTTGAGCGGGCGCAACAAGCGCTGGACCAAGGTGAGCACCGCGACCGGCCGCTTCGTCGACCAGATGGCGCGGAAGGGAAAAGCATTTAAAGGTGTTCGCATGAAATAGTCGAGTTTAATTTACTAA
>JBBUAA010000014.1:0-2012 GCA_038061075.1 Patescibacteria group bacterium
TTTTCTTGCAATCGCAGACAATAAATAGTAGTATCTGCCTGCGCTTAGGCGCTTTTTAGTTTGCATTTTCTACCAACTACGTACTACAAACTACGCACTAGTCTATTATGTCTACGATAAATCAACTCACGCGCAGAGGACGCACGAAGAAAACGTGGCGCACCAAGACCATCGCGCTCTCGCGCGGTTTCAACACGCTCAAAAACCGTCCCTCTTTCTATCCGGCACCTTTCAAGCGCGGTGTTTGCACCCGTGTGACCACGAAGACTCCCCGCAAACCCAACTCCGCCATCAGAAAGATTGCCCGCGTGCGTCTTACGAATGGAATGGAAATAACCGCCTACATCCCCGGCGAAGGACACAACCTACAGGAACACTCGGTCGTGCTCGTACGCGGCGGTCGCGTGAAGGACATCGGGCTGCGCTACACCATCGTGCGCGGCAAGCTCGACACGGGAGGCATCGACAAGCGCCGTCGCGGCCGCTCGCTCTACGGCGCCAAGAAGCCGAAAGCCGCAAAGTAGCTTTCAGGTGTCAGCTTTCAGGTTTTAGGAAATACAATACAAAAATTATGCGCAGACCGACAAAAAACAGAAAACAGCCGCAGCCGGACGAAGTCTACGGCTCTTTCAAGGTGGCAAAGCTCATCAATTACGTCATGGAGCGCGGCAAGAAGGACACCGCGCGCAAGATCGTGTACAAAGTGATGGAGGAATTGAAGAAAGACGGCGACCCCGTCACGGTGTTGGAAGAAGCGTTGGACAAAGCATCTCCCTCGGTAGAAGTGCGCTCTCGCCGTGTGGGTGGTGCCAACTATCAGGTGCCGCGCGAGGTCAACCCGGCGCGCCGCATGTCGCTCGGTATGCGCTGGATAGTGGAAGCCGCCGAAGGCACGAAGGGGAAGCCGATGCACGAGAGCCTGCTTGCCGAAATAAAAGCCGCACACAAAGGCGAAGGAGCCGCAGTCACCAAAAAAGAAACGACGCACCGCATGGCGGAAGCCAACAAAGCGTTCGCCCACTTCGCGTGGTAATTCATTTGACGTTCGGTAGTGCGCGGGTATCATGGATGCATGACAAATGCGGCGTTGGAAAAAAGAGTTCTCGCATTAGAGGAGAAAGTCAAATCACTCGATACGGTGGCGAAAGGCCGCGCGAAATTGCGCGCGATGATCCTCAAAGGAATGAATAGTGGGCCTGGCATTCCCATCACCAAGTCCTACTGGAAAGAGAAACGCGCGCTGGCCAAACGCATCGCCCCACAAGGGGACTGCGATTTTATATACCGCTATCGCGATATGAAAATCGGGAGCATGGCGGAAGCCAACAAGGCATTCGCTCACTTCGCGTGGTAATTTCCGCCACCCCTCGGTTCTCCCCAGAAGTCCGCGTCACGCGGATTTTTCGGTAGTACAATCGCTGTATGGCACGGACCATTCAAACGTCCTCTCTCGCTTATTTTTTCACCGCCGACACGCGCAGTGCGGCGCTCTGGCTCATCGCGCGCGTCTGGCTTGGTTGGCAGTGGCTCGAAGCAGGGTGGGGGAAATTCCAGAACCCCGCGTGGTTTGGGCCCGATGCGGGCGCGGCCATCTCCGGCTTCGCGCGAGGCGCACTTCACAAGACTGCCGAATTCTGCACGAATCCTGCGACGTGCCATCCGGATGTGCAGTGGTGGTACGCCGATTTCTTGCAACAGACCCTCATCGCGCACCCGTATTTTTGGTCGCACCTCATCACGCTCGGAGAAATAGCCGTTGGGATCGGGCTCATCCTGGGCTGCCTCACCGGCATCGCCGCATTTTTCGGCGTCCTCATGAATCTCAACTTCATGCTCGCGGGGACCGTGTCCATGAATCCAATATGGGCGACCGTCGGCATTCTCATCATTCTCGCGTGGCGCGTCGCCGGCTATTGGGGCGCCGACCGCTACGTGCTCCCGCTTTTGCACCGCTCTATCCGCCCGCGCATGCGGGAGGGGTAATCTTTTCTTGCGTTTTCTCTTGCGTTTTC
>JBBUAA010000015.1:0-5567 GCA_038061075.1 Patescibacteria group bacterium
TAATTCTTATGGATCTCGCGACAAAGAAGTGCGTACCGTGCGAAGGTGGGGTCGCGCCCCTGACCCGTATGGAGGCGGAGGCGCTCTTGGGGCACACAAACGGCTGGACGCTCGACGCAGACGTAAAAAAGATATCGAAAGCATTCACGTTCAAGAATTTTCTGGAGGCAATGGCGTTTGCGAACAAAATCACTCCCGTCGCGGAAGCGGAAGGGCATCATCCCGACCTCCGCGTCGGGTGGGGAAAGGTCACCGTGGAACTCTCAACGCATGCTATTGGCGGATTGTCCGAGAATGATTTCATTCTAGCTGCGAAGATAGACGGAGTCCGGTAAAACGGGCCCGTCTGCTTCGTTGGGGTGATATACTTACGCAATATGGCGTTCTCATTGGGAAATATTTTCCGGAAATTTTCCTCTTCCTTCGGCGGAGGGGGAGAGGGAAGCGTGCTCGGTATCGATATCGGAGCGAGCTCGGCCAAGATAACTCAATTGCGGTCCTCGCGGGGCGTTGCGGTCCTCGAGACGTACGGTGAAATAGCACTCGGCCCCTATGGCGGGCAGCCGGTCGGGAAAGCGGTCAAACTCACTCCCGAAAAGATTGCCGAAGCGCTCATCGACCTCATGAAGGAAGCAAATGTGACGGCGCGCACGGGCGGCATCTCCATACCCTTTTCTTCCAGCCTCGTCTCGATACTCGACCTTCCAAAAGTCGACAAAGAATCGCTGAAGCGGATGGTACCCATCGAAGCCCGCAAATATATTCCCGTGCCCGTTTCCGAAGTGACGCTCGACTGGTTCGTTATCCCGGAGGATGAGGGGGAAAAGAGCGCGTTCGACACTATGAAAGAGCCTTCCCCCGTACGCGCCAAAGGACAGGAGGTGCTGCTCGTCGCCATCCACAACGACACGATAGCGAATTATCAGACGATCACGCAAACGGCGGGACTCACCGTCGAATTCTACGAAATCGAGATATTCAGTGCGATCCGCTCCTCGCTCGGTCACGGACTTGCGCCGGTCCTTGTCGTCGATATCGGTGCCGCGACCACCAAGATGTACGTTGTCGAGCGGGGAATAGTGCGTCTGACGCATCTTGTCACCTCGGGCGGACAGCACATGACGGAAATGCTCGGGCGCTCCATGAATTGGGAATTTGAAAAAGCGGAGCGCGTGAAGCGCGAGCGCGGCATGAACGACTCTGCGGCATATTCGGCCGAGGAGAACGAGCGTATCAAGACCGCCCTGTTATCAACACTCACGCGTGTGTTTTCGGAAGTGAATCGCGTACTATTGAGCTACGGGCAGAGATACAACAAGAATGTATCGCATGTCGTTCTGACCGGCGGCGGCGCATCCTTGCCCGGCTTGGCCTCGCAGGCGAAATCGTCTTTGAGCGCGGAAGTGGAGATAGCCGATCCCTTTTCGCGTACGGAGGCGCCTGCGTTTTTGGACGAAGTCTTGCGGGAGATCGGACCCGGATTTTCTGTTTCGGTCGGTCTGGTCCTCCGAAAGCTCAAAAGCACCTAGACTATAACTATTATGCCAAGTGCCAGCCCACAACCGTCCTTTATACCGCGCGAGATGCAGCAGGTGAGCGTGGTCAATCGCGCACATCGCGGCGGACTTGCGGATCTTTTCATTTTGATCTCGATCGTATTTCTGGTCGCATCGGTCGCGCTCGCCGTCGGCGTCTTTCTCTACCAGCAATATTTGCAATCGAGCAGCGCCTCGAAGGTCGATCAATTGGAGCGCGCCAAGGCGGCATTCGAGCCCTCGCTCATTCTGGAGCTGACGCGCGTCGATGATCGCATGCGGGCGGCGGGCGAGATCCTCGGAGGTCACACCGCCCCGTCGGCGATCTTCCGTATGCTCGAAGCGATGACTATCACGACGGTCGCGTTCCGGTCGTTCGATTTCGCGGCCACGGAGTCGGGCAACATATCGGTAAAAATGGATGGTGTCGCGGATAGCGTCAACTCCATCGCACTGCAGGCCGACCTGTTCAGCAAAGGCGGGATGATCACGAACCCGATATTCTCGAATATCAACAGAGAGACCGACGGAGTGCACTTCAACCTTTCCGCGCTCGTGGATCCCGCGGCGATCAACTACGCACAGATCGTGAGCGGGATATCTCCTTCGCAAAATGCGGGTGGGGGTGTTGTCGCGCCCGCCGTTTTGCCGGAGAACGTCTCACCGTTTGAGAGTGGTGCGACACCGCCTGCTGCCGGTCCTTCCAACCCGCCTGCCGGAGCGGCGCCGCCCGCCACACCGCCGGCCGGAAGTAATTGACCTATGATTAAAAACCTTCTTTCAATAGCGGGTTTGGCACTCGCCGGCGGGATGTTCTTTCTCTATACCCAGCCGACCTACGATAATGTGCAGGTCCTTAAAGAGCGGATGAGCCAATATGATCAGGCGCTCGATAAAGCGTCCGAGCTCCAGCAATTGAAACAGTCGCTCCTTTCGCGCTTCAATGCGTTCAAGACCGAAGATCTGGATCGGCTACGGAAACTGCTTCCCGACCATGTCGACAACGTGCGCCTGATCCTCGATCTCGACAATCTTGCGGCACACCACGGAATGGCTCTGCAGAACGTCGTCATCAGCGAGCCCGCGAGCGAGAGCGGGGGCGCGAGCGTGATCGGCTCTATCGGCTTGGGGCATCGGCGGTTCGATTCACTGACCCTGAAGTTCTCAACGCGCGGCTCCTATGAGGACTTCGCCGCCTTTCTGGGGGATCTCGAGACTTCTCTCCGCATCGTCAATGTCGTATCCCTCGGCCTTGTGCGGGAAAGCGATGTCCTGACCCGCGGGCTCACCTACCGCTACGACATTACTATTCGGACCTATTGGCTCAAGTAAAAACATATGGAAGGATTATTCCGGAAGATCAAAGTGCCCGCGCTCATCGTTCTCGTGGTCGCCATTGCGGTCGGCGTGTGGTGGGGGCTCGGAGGCGGAGGCGCGTCGGATGATGAGCTGCTTGCCACGGAGAGTGCGTCAGATGAAAGCAGTATCGGCGACAAAGACCTCGTCGCGACGCTCCTTGCGCTCCGGTCCGTTTCTTTGAGCGGCACCATTCTTTCCGATCCCGCATTCCTCGGGTTAAAGGATTTTGGTACGGAGATCGTGCCGGAACCGGTCGGACGGCCGAATCCCTTCGCGCCGCTTTCCCCGGGCGCCACCCCTCCCCCCGCCACACGCGGGGCACAACTCTTCTCCCCGAGGGAGCAGCCGTAAGCGGACGGCACACGCACATGCCGACCGCAGATGGAAATAGCGTTGCCGCGCCTCCCGCAAACGGCGGCGCGTCTGATGTTCCTATCCGGAGTCTTGGGGAGAGCAAAGTTCCGTACGACATATTGCACTACATTCCCGAAGAATCGGCGGAGCACTACCGGCTTGCTCCGCTCGCGGTTGCCGACGGCGTTTTGGAGGTGGGCATGGTGGATCCGGAGGATATCAGAGGCTTCGATGCGCTGAATTTCATCGCGCGCTCGACCGGCATGCCCTTCAAGGTCTTCCGGATATCGCGGGAGGACTTTGAGAGTATTCTAAAAATGTACCGCGGCTTGGGCGGCGATGTGGACCGCGCGGTCTCCGATCTGGCGAGCGAACAGAAAAAAGACAACACTGGCATTCCCACCGATGCGGACGCGGCCCCGCTGGACCTTGACGACCCTTCGATAGGGCGCAACGAAGGCGATGGAAAGGCCCGCAACATCCAAGAGGATGCACCGACCATAAAAATATTCTCCACGATCCTGCGCTATGCGATAGACGGGAAAGCGTCCGATGTCCACATTGAGCCGCAGACATCGGGTGTGCGCGTGCGGTATCGCGTCGACGGCGACCTGCACACAAGCGTCATTCTTCCCCTTACCGCGCACCGCGCGCTCGTCGCGCGCGTGAAAGTCCTCGCCTCGCTCCGCCTCGACGAACAACGAAAGCCGCAGGACGGCCGCTTTTCGGCCGCCATTGACGGCAGGCCGATAGATTTTCGCGTATCGACCTTTCCCTCCTACAACGGCGAGAAAGTGGTGATCCGTATCCTCGATCGCGAACAGGGTTTCATTCCGCTCGATAAGATCGGACTCACCGACCGGAATCTCGCATTGATGCGCGAGGCGATCAAGAAACCCCACGGCCTCGTGCTCGTGTCCGGGCCTACCGGATCCGGAAAATCAACGACATTGTATTCGATACTCTCGGAGATAGACCGCGAGCACAAAAATGTGCTCTCCCTCGAGGACCCGATCGAATATTTCGTGGAAGGGGTGACCCAATCGCAGGTGCGACCGGAGATCGGCTACACATTCGCCACCGGGTTGCGGACGACCCTGCGGCAGGACCCCGATGTCATCATGGTCGGTGAGATCCGCGACGGCGAGACCGCGAAGCTCGCCGTACAGGCCGCGCTGACCGGCCACCTCGTTCTCTCGACTATACACACGAACGATGCGGTCGGCACTATTCCGCGCCTCATCGATATGGGCGTGGAGCCGTACCTTATTCCGCCTGTTCTCATCGCCTCGATTGCACAGCGCCTGACGCGCACGTTCGCCGAGGGGAGCGAACAGGAGGTGGAAATATCCGCGAGCGACCGCAAGCATATCGAAACGCAGCTTGCGACCCTTCCGGAAAAATATCGCTTCAAGATACCGAAGACGGCGTGGGAGCCCATGCGTACTCCGCTTTCCCCAACGGGGCTCCGCGGCAGAATGGCGGTGTTCGAGGTCCTTGAGATGTCCTCCGCCATAGAGCGCATCATTCTTGAGGATCCGGTGGAGTCGCGTTTGTGGGCAACCGCGCGCAGAGCGGGCATGCTCACCATGCAGGAGGATGCTATGATGAAGGCGTTCGCGAAGCGCATTCCGTTCTCCGAGGTCAACACACTTTCGAGCCTCCTCTTGTCCGGTGAGGGGGACGCGACGCCGGACGAGGCACTCCTGCCTGACCGGCAGGCAGGCGCCTCCGGCGGAGAAAAAGAGCAAGCGGAGGGGGTTGCATGAATTTCGGGGGATAGTTCAGGATTTTTCAAACACCATCAGTATGATACAGGACACGCAAGGGGAAGTTGCTTCCAAAAAGGGACCGGACAGTACGCAAAAGATGCGTGTCCTCCTCGTCGACGACGATAAGTTCCTTGTCGACATGTACGCCATGAAGTTCACCGCGTCGGGCTTTGATGTGCAGGCATGCATATCCGCGAACGAGGCGCTCGTCATCTTGCGCGGAGGATTTCCCGCCGATGCGATCGTCTTCGATCTCATCATGCCGGAGCGGGACGGCTTCTCGTTCCTCTCGGCGCTCGGCGACGAAAAGCTCACCCCGCATGCCGTCCGCATCGCGTTGACCAACCAGAACAATGACGACGAGAAAACGCGGGTTGAGGGCTTGGGCGTCGACCGCTACATCGTGAAAGCGAGCACTATTCCCTCCGAGGTCGTCAATATCGTGGGGGAGGAGATAACAAAAAAGAAAAAGGCTCCCTAAAGGTCTCCTCAGCTTGAATTAAAGACTGAGGTGCAACGTTTGAAAAACTGAACATACCCGCACGGT
>JBBUAA010000016.1:0-2699 GCA_038061075.1 Patescibacteria group bacterium
AGTACCAAGCGTCCGCCGTCGAGCGCCGGAATAGGAATGAGATTGATTATCGCGAGGTTGACCGAGATGAATCCCGCGAGCGCAAGAATATTTCCCAGACCGTTGTGCGAAGCCGCGCCGACCACTTGCACCAATCCGAGCGGGCCGACGACCTCGGAGAGATCCAGCGCACCCTGCACTGCGTTACGTAGCATAGTCCACAGACTTATGGCGACCGTGCGGAATGCGTTCTTTGTGCTCGTCAACGCTTCTTTTGCGGCCTGTCCCCACGGAAGTGACTCATCGCTCACGAGTGCGAGCGCAACACCGAATGCGGGCCTGCCTGCCGCGTCCGGAATGACGGCGTGCGCGGGAATGATGCTTGCGGTCGTCGTGGCACCGGCATGCACGTAGGAGACGACTATCGCCGTTCCGCCGCGCACGCGCACAAAATCCGATACCGCATCAGGTGTAAGGAGGCCGAGCTCGACGCCTTTCGCATCTCTCATCGCAAGTATTTCATCTCCGGCAGTGATGCCGGCCGAAGCGGCGGGAGAGCCGGCAACGACGTCCGCGATCAGAAGCCGCACCGATTGGCCGGGTTCTGCGACTGCAACGACGCGTGGAATCCCTGTGTGAAGCGCGGCGGTAAAAAGCATCCATCCGACGAGCGCGTTCATCGCCACCCCCGCGACGAGGATGAGCGCTTGTTTCCATCGCGCGGCATCCACGAGGCTTCCGCGGCCATGCCGGTCCTCGCCTTCATCGCCAAAAAGGCGCACGAATCCGCCAAAGGGTATCCAATTCAGCGTGTACTCCGTCTCCCCGATCTTGCCGAAGGTAAAGGCGCGCGGCGGATACCCGACGCCGAATTCATCGACGCGCACGCGGCATATCTTCGCGACGATAAAATGCCCGAGCTCATGCGCGATGATGAGAAAGACCAGGATCCCGATGACGAGAAGAGCAGTCAGCATAGTAAGTAGTTCGTAGTACGTAGAATGTAGTAGATGCAGTTCATACGTTGATCATTTTATTGAGCATTCGCATTACCTCACCCAGAAGCGACTCCGCGTCATTGAGTAAAGGTGAATTTCCATACATCAACCTGCGGGAGATCTCGAGCTGAGTTTCAAGTTCAGAACCAGAAGCAAATGCGATGACCAAAAAATGCCGAGTATCTTTGCCTCTGCGACGACTTCCCTCTGCAATATTTGAAGGAATTGATACCGCCGCACGACGCATTTGTGATATTAATCCGTATTGTTCTTGTGGGGGAAATGATTGCGTAAACTTATAGATAACAACTACAAATTCCATGGCTTTTTGCCAAACCGTTAATTCACGATAATGAGCCATGCGCGTTTGTGTTCAAAACTACGTACTACGAACTACGTTCTACGTACTAGCTACTCATCTCCGCCTCTTTGGACTCAAACGCTTTTTCAAGTTCCCCGTTCGCCGCATCCACCTTTTTTTGCAATTCTTCTTTCAGCGCGAATTTGTCGTCTTCGGTGAGCGTACCCTCCTTTTCTTTCGTCTGGATATCTTTCCACGCCTCATCGCGCGCGATGCGCACGGTGGTGCGCGCCTCCTCCAGTTTTCCCTTGGCGAGCTTCACGAGTTGTTCCCTGCGGTCGGCCGTGAGTTCGGGAAATGTGACACGGATATTCGCGCCGTCGGAGGTCGTGCCGACACCGAGATTGGCAGCGGTGATGGCGCGCTCTATATCCTTGATGAGGCCCGCGTCGTAGGAAGTCACGCGAAGCGTACGCGCGTCCTCCACGCTGACATTTGCCACGCCCTTCAGCGGCGTCATCGAGCCGTATGCGGATACCGATATTCCGTCGAGTATCGCCGGAGCCGCGCGGCCGGTGCGCAGCCCGCGATACTCTTTACCGAGCCACTCCCGCGCCGCCGTAAATTTGCCGTCAACTGTTTTAAAATCGTAGTTCATCCCGTTAGAAGTAGGAAGCTTGCGCTTCCGACTCGATATTAGAGCTAGTAACCATTCGGCAGTCTGCAATACATGCTGAGTACATATTGTATAACGAACTTCCGCAACTTCTAACGGGATTCATCCCCCCATTGTACTATATTTACGGAACGAGAAGAGCGACTTGTTCCAAAAGAGGTTTCACTAAGGCACCTTTGTCCCCCATATACTTCCTCGCTCGGAAGACCGCCCGTAACCCGTCAGGTTGTTTCTTGAGAATTTTCTCGAGCGACGATAGAAAAGCAATGATGTTACCGAGGTCGCGTTTCTCGTCTTCGTCTTTTTCCAGAAGCACTTTCAACATGTCGAGCCGCACCTCTGGCATTGCGGCGAGGAATTTTTTCACATCGACGATAGAGTGTTCGACCGCGAGCGTCTTGAGAGTGAGCATCTGTGCGCGCGAGCGTAGCGTCGCAAGAAGCGTGTCGGGCGCGGGAATGATGAAGAAGAACATCGCCCCCGCCGACGGCTCCTCGAGCGTTTTGAGAAGCGCATTCTGCGCTTCCGTGGTCATGCTCGGCGTCGCGACGACAAACACGCGGTACTGACCAGCGATGGGGCGGGAGCCTGCACGCTCGCGCAGCTCGCGCGCCTCCTCGACGCCGAATTGTTTATAGGTCCGCACGTAGAGGTCCGGATTCCCTTCCACCCGTACCCCTTCGCGCTCCAAAAATCCGAGCACGGAGGGAATGGTCTCGGGCCCGCCGATGACCAGATGCGTATT
>JBBUAA010000016.1:2799-5345 GCA_038061075.1 Patescibacteria group bacterium
ACGCGATGGATCGGCTCCCCGACCTCCGTCATTATTCATACGGTCGTTTTCATCTCGTGCTTCCTCGCCGTCGAGGAGGGTCTCATCCTCTTCGAGAACATGCTGCTTATACTCACGACGATAGTTTCCTTGGAAGCCATCTATCTTTCCATACTTATCCAAATGACCATCAACTACACGACGCAGGAACTCGCCGAGGTCGGTGAGGACATCGAGGAAATGCAGGAAGACATCGGCGAAATCCAGGAAGACGTCGGAGAATTGCAGGAAGACGTCGAGGAAATAGGCGAGGATGTGGAGGACATCAGCGAGGAGGTCGAGGGAATGAGCGAAGAGGAGGCGGCGGACGAAGCGACGGAGGAGGCCCGCAAGATGGAGCAGAAAAAAACGCTCGTTGATATTCAGGGCGACCTGCGGAAATTAATGCGGGACATCGAACGGCTCCAGAAGAACGGTCAACCGCCCGCTGCGACGGCCTCTCAATAAAACGAAGGCGGTCGCGTAAGTACGCGGCCGCCCGGGCAATTGCCCGAATCTCAGTTGTAAAAGATCTTATGAGGAGTGGAGCAGGTCGGTCTCAGAACCCCATCACCCACAACCCCCATATTCCTATCGCTACATATATCGCCGTTTGATAGACGACTCGTAGCGCATTGTTTGGGACTTGACGCATCAGATGACCACCATCGAGTGGCACGACCGGAAGCAGGTTGACAAGGCCGAGCCACACCGAGAATACGGCACCTGTTAGAACGAGTGCACGGAGGTGCATGAGTACTCCTGCGTCCGCGAGAACTACCCCGTGACTGCTTCCCTTCGACTGGATACCCGCGAGGGACTTTCCAAATTCGAACGGATTGAAATCAAATCCGAACTTGGGCCCCACGAGCATGAAAAATGCGACGCAGATGCCGAGCGGAAGCAGCGCATAACTACAGATATCTGCACGAAACCGCCACATGACCACAGCGGCCGCGAAGGCAACGCCGCTCTCCACGAGTCGTAATGGAAGTTCGTTCAGGTATGCCGACGACTCCGAGAGAGGCGAGACCCATCCGATGCCGAAGAAAACAGCGCCGCAGATGAAGTTCGAAAGCGGCCCTGCTCCATAGATGTACGACTTGTCCCTCCAAGAGAGTTTCTTCATGTCTCGCCTGGAAGGAAGCACGTACGCGCCGATCCACAACGTTAGCGGATGGATGTAAATTCGCGCATACGGCAGACTTCTTAGTTGAGTGGGAAGCCGGACGGTAGGAAGAAACCGCAGGCACTGAATCCCGAGTCCAACCTTCCAAACTTTGACAGAACATTCTCGCATTGCCACAACGTGGCCGAGTTCATGCTGTGCCAACAAAAGCAGCAGCACGACCCAGAGTTCGACTGTAAAGAGCATCGCTCACACTCCTTTTTTTATGAGACCGATGCTATCTGTACCATTTTCTGCAAAGATGTCAACGCTTGGAAATAATCGCCTTCTTGTATGCGTCGAGGTGTTTGAGTGCCTCGCCGGTACCCTTGGCAACGCAATAGGGAGCATCTTTGGCGACGCGGCATTTGACCCCCGTGCGGCGGAAGACGAGCTCGGCAAGATTACGTAGGAGCGACGAGCCTCCCGTCATGATGATGCCGTTGTCGATGATGTCGGCAGCCAATTCGGGCGGGGTTTCCTGAAGCACGTCTTTCATCGCATTGACCATCGTGCGGAGCTCCCGCCCGATGGCGCGCACGACTTCGTTGGTCGAGAGTTCGATGGAACGCGGCAGGCCCGTGAGGTGGTCGCGGCCCTTGACCGACATCGTCAATTCCTCCTCGATGGGGACCGCGGAGCCGATACGAATCTTGACCTCTTCCGCCATCTTGTCGCCGATGGTGAGATTGAAGGTCTTCCTGATGTAATCCGCGATGGCGTGGTCCATCGCATTGCCCGCGCATTTGACCGAGGTCGAAGCGACGATTCCGCCGAGTGATATCACAGCCACGTCGGTCGTGCCGCCGCCGATGTCGACTATCATGTGCCCGCGCGCCTCGTGAATGGGTATTCCCGCTCCTATCGCCGCGAGTATCGGTTCTTTGACCACGTACGCTTCGCGCGCACCGGCCTTGGTCGCCGCTTCGACGACCGCACGCCGCTCGGTCGAGGTGACGCCTGCGGGGACGCTAATCATCACTTCGGGGCGGAACAAATTCCACCTGCCGAGCGACCGTCGGATGAAATACCGCAGCATCGCCTCGGTCACGCGGTAGTCGGCGATAACGCCGTCTTTCATCGGCCGGTACGCGATTATTTCCCCCGGTGTGCGACCGATCATTTCTTTCGCTTCATTGCCGACGGCGAGAATTTTGTTGTCGCGCACCGAGACCGCGACGACCGACGGTTCGTTCAAGACAATGCCCTTGCCGGGGACGTACACGAGCACCGTCGTCGTGCCGAGGTCGATGCCGAGTTTGGGCGCAAATGAAAAAGCCATGGTCAGAGCATTGTACTTCAAACAGCTTTCAGCTTCCACCCAGTAGGTGATTTTGCTAAATCAGCCGCAGCTTTCAGG
>JBBUAA010000017.1:0-7304 GCA_038061075.1 Patescibacteria group bacterium
GCATAACCTTGAGGTCGCGGGTGCAATTCCCGCCCCCGCAACAAGAAGTGACCTATTCGACGATGCGGAATTCTTTGAATACCCTCTCGTAGAGATCAATGACGCGGCGCGCTTCCCGCGCACTTAGCTCGTGCTCCGCGCCCTCATGCGCGATGCGGTTCCTTATCTTGTGCGCCTCCCACGCGAGATCTATCGTGTTGAAACCCGCGCGGTCGACTTGCTTCATCTTGTCGGCCATCGTCTCGCCTTTGTACGCCTGCAGGTCGAGGAGTTCGTTCAGCATGATATCCGCTTCAAGGATGGCGAGCCGCCAGCTCTCCGGCGTGCCGGCACCCATTTGGTCCATGATCCTCCTCCAGCGCAAGTGCGTCTTCGGCGTATCGCGCGCCTCGACCGTACGCTGTGCCGCACTGAATGCGAGACGCTCGCGGTGCCGTATCTGCATGATGCGGATCCAGCAATAGATACTGACGGCGATGAACGGAATGGAGATGGCGAAGGAGATGAGGGTAAATATGATCCAACCGCGGGCAAGCGCATCGTAGGTGGCGGGGCCGGATGTGTACGCCAGAAATGCGGGGATGCTTCCCGCGGAAAGCGGGGTCGACGATGCCGCAGTCGTCGGATCGGTCCCGAGTACGGCGTAGACGACCGCGGGCACCCATCTAAAAAGCAGGTCGCCGAGAAAACCGAGCGCCGACGGAAATGACCCTATGAGCGTCGGATCGGTTCCTTCCATGTACAAATTATACTACGTTTGTTCTATGTTCCTCGCCCGCACGTGCTCGTGCGTGCGTGACACTCCTCGTATCTGCCGACAGCAGACACTCGGACCCTACGGGCGTCTCGCGACGGTGTCACCGATACTGAACAACGTATCTTCCCCGCCATGAGGCGCGATGAGCTGGAATCCTACGGGAAGTTGTTTACCCTCGCGCTCCACAGAGCCGGACGGCACCGACATTGCGGGAACTCCCGCAAGATTGACCGGCACGGTGAAAATATCGGCGGCGTACATGGCAAGAGGGTCTGATTTTTCGCCGAATTTCCACGGCGGCACGGGGCTTACGGGAAGTACGATGGCGTCGACCGACTGAAACGCGCGTGCAAAGTCGGCGCGAATGAGTTCGCGGACCGCTCTCGCCTTGCGGTAGTACGCATCCGCATACCCCGCCGAGAGCACGAACGTCCCGACGAGAATTCTCCTCCGTGTCTCCGGACCAAATCCGGCCGCGCGGGTCTTTTCGTATGTTTCCCCGATAGTCGGGGCCGGCATTGAGAGCCCATAACGAACCCCATCAAAACGCGCGAGATTCGTCGAGACCTCCGCCGGATTGATAATGTAGTACGCCGCGAGCGCGTAGTCCAAGGCAGGCAATTCGACATCGACGATCGAGTAGCCGGCGTCCAAAAGTGCTTTCAGTGTGCTCTCGAAGGAAGAGAGCATGTCGGGTTCAATTCCTGCGCGGAGGAACGCGCGCGGAACTCCGAGCACTCTGCGTATCTGAACCTTGTTCTCAAAAAAACTGTCCGGTAGTGACGTACTATCGCTATCATCGTGTCCGCGAATAGCATCGAAGATCGATTTCGCATCGGCGACCGTCTTTGCGATAGGGCCAATCTGATCGAGCGATGAGGCGGCCGCGATGAGGCCGGAGCGCGAGACCGCGCCGTAGGTCGGCTTGAGCCCGACGACACCGCAGAAGCCGGACGGCTGCCGGATTGAACCGCCCGTGTCGCTTCCAAGCGCGCCAAGTGCCATGCATGCGGCGACGGCGGCAGTCGAACCCCCCGAAGTCCCGCCTGGGACACGCGAGGTGTCATGAGGATTCCGGGTCGGTCCATATGCCGAATTCTCTGTCGAGCTCCCGAGGGCAAATTCATCCATATTGGTACGGCCGAGGAGTACGGCCCCCTGAGCTTTAAGCTTTGCCGTGACGGTGGCATCGTACGATGCGGAATATTTTTCCAACATCTTCGAACCCGCGCTCGCGATGCGACCCTCAACAAGGATAAGGTCTTTGAGCGCAAGCGGGATCCCGGTGAGCGCCTGGGATGTGCCCCGCGCGATTGTCTCATCAGCAGCGCGCGCCTCTTGCCGTGCGGAGTCGGCCCAAACCTCGAGATATGCGTGGATGTCTTTGTCTTTTTTTGCGATTGTCCCAAGGTACGCCTCTGTGAGTTCGAGCGCAGAATATTCTTTTGCGTCCAGTGCGCGACGCGCCTCTGCAATAGTTAATGTTGAAAGGTCCATAGCTAGTTCGTAGTACGTAGTACGTAGTTCGTAGTCTGAATGCAGTATGGCGTCATATTTCTACGCACTACTTTCTACGTTCTACGTTCTGCCTGCTAATTACCTGCTTCACGGCAATGCGGTTCCCTTCGCGAGCTGGTGCCGCATCCAAAAGTTGTTTTGTATATTTTCCACTCTCGTGCGGATTCTCATCTGTGCGCATAACGTTGCGAAGCCCATCGGCTTTTGTTTCCGCAGAAACATCGGCCTTCTTAATGGTTTCGACGAACGCCAAAATATCAGGGATTTCCTTCTCCAGTTTTGCCAACTCCGCATCGGAAACCTCGAGCCGCGCGAGCTTCGCGAGTGCACGTACATCAATAGCGGGGTCTGTCATCGGCCTATCATACGTATAAATTCACCTTCTGTCAGTACCGCTACGCCGAGCGTTCGGGCTTTGTCGAGCTTTGAACCCGCCTCAGCGCCCGCGACCACATATGAGGTTTTTGCGGATACCGAACCCGAAACGTCGGCACCCAGTCGGCGAAGTTTTTCTTTTGCCTCATCGCGCGACATGGACGCGAGCGTCCCCGTGAGGACGAATGTCTTGCCGGAAAGCTTTAGATTTCCGCCCCGAGCCTGTCGAGGGTCCGCTTTAATCACCAAGACCTTTTTCAGCCGTTCGACAAGCTCACGGTGACGCTTCGCGCCAAACCAGTCGATGATGGCCTTCGCGACTATCGGCCCAACCCCCTCTATTCTCTGGAGTTCTCCCGCCGATGCCCTCGCGAGCGAATCCACGTCGCGGAATTTCTCCGCAAGCAGAAACGCAGTCTCCTCCCCCACCTGCGGAATAGAGAGCCCTACGAGCAGGCGCGGGAGTTCGACGGTCCGTGCTCTCTCGATGGACTCGATTAATTTTTTCGCCGACACTTCCGCAAACCCTTCAAGCGGCAAGACATCGCCTGGGGTCAAGGTAAAGAGCTCGTCATAATGCTGTACGAGCCCTTCTTCGAGCAGCTGATCCACCGTGCTCGGTCCGCAGCCTTCGATATCGAGCGCATGTTTTCCGACAAAATTATGAAAACGGCGGCGGACCACGGCAAATGAGTTCTTATTGACGCAACGCCACGCGGC
Source organism: Patescibacteria group bacterium (assembly GCA_038061075.1). Lineage (GTDB taxonomy): Bacteria > Patescibacteriota > Minisyncoccia > Phycocordibacterales > UBA2100 > UBA10103. The sequence continues at coordinate 3,371 of JBBUAA010000017.1, forward strand.
TTGTCCGGAAATGCGTTCGATACGTCCGTCACCACCGCACTCATCGACACGCGTCGGCCACGCGAAGGGTTTCGCGGACTTCGGACGCAGTTCTTTCACGACCTGTACGATGTCGGGGATGACGTCGCCCGCTTTTTGCAGGATGACCGTGTCGCCCACGCGGACATCGAGGCGGCGTATCTCATCTTCATTGTGCAAGGTCGCGCGCGAGACCGTCGAGCCGGCGACAAGAACCGGCTTCAGATGCGCGACCGGTGTGAGCACTCCGGTACGCCCGACCTGCAGGACGATGTTCTCGACGACGGTCGTCGCCTGTTCCGCGGGAAATTTGAAGGCGACGGCAAAACGCGGTGCTTTTCCCGTGTAGCCGAGCGTCTCTTGATAGTTCTGTTCGTTGACTTTCACGACAACGCCGTCGATCCAATATTCCTGATGGCGTCCCTTATTTTTCCACTGTTCCCAGAAGGCGATGGTCTCTTCAACGGTCCGTGCGACGCGAAAGTGCGGATTCACCTTGAATCCGAGGCCTCGCAGATATTCGAGTTCTTTTTCCTGCGTCGGGGGCACCGGCTCCGAGCCCATCGCCATATCGTAGATAAAAACATCGAGCTTTCTCTCTGCGGCGACCGCCGGGTCAAGCTGCCGCAGAGAGCCGGCGGCGACATTGCGCGGATTCGCGAACGGCGGCTCACCCGCCGCCCGTCGATGGGCGTTGAGTTTCTCCAGATTTGCCGAACTCATCCACACTTCTCCCTCCACGATGATATCGATGGGCTTCTCGAGGGAGAGCGGGACCGACTCAATCGTCTTGATGTTTTGCGTGACATCCTCCCCCACTTCGCCGTCGCCCCGCGTCGCCGCGGTGATGAGAATGCCCTTTTGGTATTCAAATACTATTTTGAGCCCGTCTATCTTCAGCTCGCAGAGATACGACGGTGCGGCGTCGCCATATTCGGGGCGCAAAAATCTTTTGACCCGCGCGTCGAACTCGCGCATCTCTTCGGGGCTGAACGCGTCATTGAACGACCACTGCGCGACCTTGTGCCGCACTTTCTTGAAGCCGGGCAGGGGCTTGCCCGCGACGCGCTGCGAGGGCGAATCGGACGCGATGATGGCGGGGTGGGCCGCTTCTATCTGCGTAAGTTCATGCTTCAGTGAATCGAGCGCCGCCTGTGATATTTCCTCTTTGTCGTACACATGGTAGAGGGTGCGATATTTGTTAACCGCCGTTTTTAGCTTCGTATACCGTTCCTGAATTTTCTGCGGGATCATTGCACTAGCATATAGCTTTCAGCTTTCAGCTGCCAGCTTTCAGAGAAGAGCAACTTTGCGTCTTCTGAAAGCTGAAACCTGACAGCTGAAAGCTACCCTTTAGTAGTGCAGTTCGACGGAGCGTTGGAGTGCCCTTGGCGAGGTCGCGACCGAATCGCAATCGGTCGAGAATCCGCTCGAGCGAACGAGGGTCCGCGGGGCATTACTGTTCGGGTCGAGCGTTTTTTCGATACTGACGCTCACGCATCTGCCGTTGGGCGCGATGGTGAATGACATTGTGTACGGATACAGCACCGAATCATCTTCCGACGGGCCTCGCGGAAGCGGACGTCCCGTTATGTCGGTATTACCCGCAGCGATGAGCGACTGCTCGTCGCAAACGGGGGCAGGCGCGATGGGGGGCGTGGACGTAGCGAAATACCGATATCGTATATCCCAGTAGAGAGCGCACTCGGCCCCTGTATCTGCGGCATAGAACGCGTACTGTGAGTCGCGTCCCATAGCGGAGAGTGCGAACTCTTTTTGGGCGATCTGGAATATCGAGGTACCGAGAGCGAGAACGATGGAAGCAACAAGGGCGGCAAGCAAAAGAGTGAAACCCCGTGAATCAGCTTTCAGCTGCCGGCTGTCAGCTTTCAGGAAATTCAAAATGTGTCCGCATCTTCTGACAGCTGAAACCTGAAACCTGAAACCTGTTTTCTTCATATTTATTGTGAGGCGGCGCTTCCCTCCTCGACCCAACGATAGAGATTCTCAAAGACCGAGATCTCGCGGTTGTTGTACGTACCGGTTTTCCACGACACCGTTACCGACAAGCGCACTTCATCGCGATTTTCGGTGCCGTCTGCGGGGTTCGTCAGGAATTCGGCGATAACGGTGCGCCTGAATTTTGTATCGGCCCACCCGTCGTCGTATCCATAAAAGCTGCTTGTCGGGTCTGTTTGGAGGAACGGGCATTCGTCGCCGGAACCCCCCGCGCACAGCACGATCGCGTTATCGCGCGTATCGATCCTGAAATTCCTGCCGATGGGGATCTGCGTCTTTGGGTCCGAAGCATCACCCTCCAGAAGATCGGTCGGAGTGCCGAGTGCGGTCCGGAGCACATTGCCGTCGCGGACGGCGCGCACTGCTTCGACCGCTTCCTGCGCGAGATACGAAGCCGTGATCTGGTCGCGCGCATAGTATGCCGTCGAGAGACTTTTCGCGGTCAGTGTCATGGGGGCCACGACCGCGACCGCGAGGAGCGTAACGGCGACCAGAGTCTCGATGAGCGTAAAGCCAGCTGTCAGCTGCCGGCTGTCAGCTTTCAGGAAATTCAAAATGTGTCCGCATCTTCTGACAGCTGAAAGCTGGAAGCTGGAAGCTGTTTTCCTCATAGGTCCAAAAGCCGTTGGACGGCCGTCGCCTGTATGTTGAACGTGGTCTTTGTCTTTACTTTTTCCGCGCCGGCAGTCCCCTTCACTTCGACCACTACCCGAGGCTGGGTGGTGTCCCCGCGTCTCGTGCCAACGACGTAGAATTTCATGCTGTCGATCGAGACCGCCGGTGCCGTGACCGCCAGAGCGGTCAAACCCTTTTCGGATCGATAGATCCGCCCGATTCCGTCCGCATCCGCTGCGAACGAGTATACCCAGTCCTCTTGACGGTCCGAAGGGTTGGCACCGAACGGCGTGAAGTACAGAACGGTGCCGCCGTTCGTGCAATCGGCGGGAGTCTCGATAGGAGGGCTCTGCACGTTGCACCGATAATTGCTGCCCATGCGGACGGCGCGCACCATTCCGTCGAGCGCGATGTTGAGGTTGTTCATGACCGACTGCAGAGCCTGCGCCTTTCGGTTTGCATCGACGAGCGAGAGAAGTGCCGCAACGGATATGAGCATCACGACCGCGAACAGTGCGACCGCCACTATCATTTCCACGAGCGTGAATCCTGAATTCGCCGTGAGGCGCCGCCGACGGCGGTTCGACTGTCGGCCATAGGCCGATGGGAGAAAATTCACGTCGGAACGAGCACGTTCCGACGAAAATAATCTTGCGAGCTTGTGTTTGATCCTGTCCATATTTCATTCCACCGATATCTGCCCCGTCGCCTCAACGATGAAGCTTCTCTGGTCGCCGCGCGGAGACTCGACGACAATGCGCGCGCTTTCCTCGGGATTAAGCGTACATGCGCCGTCGGAATCGAGCTTGATGGAGTCGTTTGCGCTGATGCATGCGTCCGGCTCCGGCCGTTTGAACAGTATATCGAGCTTTGAGACCCACAGGTCGGGATTCGACAGGCACGCGTTCATGGAGGCGGAGGCAGGAACGCACAATTTCACGATGCGGTAGTTGCGCTGTAGGTCCGTCGACTCGACGCGTTCGCACGAATCCTGAAGTCCCGGGTTCGGACAGTCGTACAGCCCGTTCTTCACGAGCGCGTCGGCAAAGAGAATGTAGGTCTGACTGTTCGTATCGAAATGCATGCCATAGCCGAAGTCGAACTCGCCGCCGAAACTCAGGACTGAAATGCCGTACACCTGCGCCTCCCGCACCGAAAGCGCCATATCGTACGCGAGATTCTGCAGAAGGACGGTCCCGCCGAAGCGGTTATTGTTGATGAGGACGAGCGATGTCACGATAACGATGATTGCGGTCACGACGAGGAGCTCGATCAGCGTGAA
>JBBUAA010000018.1:0-1990 GCA_038061075.1 Patescibacteria group bacterium
CCGTGCGGGTATGTTCAGTTTTTCAAACGTTGCACCTCAGTCTTTAATTCAAGTTGAAGAATTGACAAAATCCTAATCCATTTTTTTGTATATTTTGGTACGAGAAAAGGCTCCTGATATGAAATGGAAGGCACAGAAGGATAGTTCTTACGAACTAGCACTTATGTTTGTTGAAGGCATCAGGTTGAAACCTTGTGCCTCCGATTTCAGATTAGGAGCCTACTCGCTATGTCAATGTGTTGGTGTCTGAGCTACCCACGCCTCATAGCCTTCAACGCACACATCATAGCAACTGTGCCAATGTTGTATATAGTTTTTCCCGATTTGTGGATAACTCGTGAGGGGTATAATGGGTGATATGAACTGGGAAAGAATATTCGGATACATTGGTGTTGCAATTCTTATCTACTTCTGCGGAGCGCTCCTATACCTCTTCCTATCCTTTAACGGCGAAGTGAGCGACAAACTCGTATTGCTATTCGGGGTACTGACGGTTATCTTTCTCATAACTGGAGATTTCCACGAGCGAATCGTCGCGTGGTTCAGAGGGACAACCGATAAAAAATAGCCTTAGGGTAATTAGGTATATAGTTCCCCTGTAGTAATGCGTAAGGACCGTCCTTGAGATTTTATCGCTGAAGGTCGGGACGGCGCTCGCGCGAGCTTTTCGCGACGACAACGCCGACAAGCGTGCCGATGATTGCGCCCGCGACGACGTCGGAGAGCCAGTGAAAGCCGATGGACGCACCGAGAGCGATAAAGAGCGCATACAGAAGCGCGCCGTACCGCGCTATTCTATTGTTCGGAAAGAGGAGGACGAGCGCGACCGACATGGCGACGGCAACCGCCGCATGTGATGACGGCCATCCCCAATAGATGCCGTTTTGGAGGAATCCGAAATGGAATTCGCGGGTGATATCGAGTGAAGATATGTTCGTCAGGAATTCCGGCTGTATGCGTCCCGTAAAGACTTTGTACGCCGACGAGATGAGCCATGCGATGACGCCCGCCTCCGCCAATGCGCCCGCTTTGTGCATGAGGTCGCTCTTACCCCTCCATTCGCCCCAGAGGTACAGTCCGACGGGGACGAGGACGGGGATGAAAAATCCGCCGATGCCGGCGCCCATGATGAGAGGGTAGAAGGAAGAGGATCGCGTCGCTCCGAAGAACGCCCAGTCAGTGCCGGTCACGACGAGCGCGTAGGTGAGTACGCCCGCCACGATATGGAAGAAAAAATTGTATCCGCGAAAGGATGCGGTGAAATTCTCTGGTACGTGATACAGGAAGGTCCGGAACATGAGCGTTATATTTTCCGCATTTCCCCGACGATGTCACTCGCGAGGAAATAGTACCCCTTTTTCTTCTTTGTGAGCAGTTCCGCGACTTTGTTCCCCGTTTTGCATGCCGCTTTTGCAGCGGCAAAGAGCGGAAGCCCTTGTGCCAGAAATCCCGCGCACATGCCCGCCAGCACGTCGCCCGTGCCCGCCTTTGAAAGCCCTTTGTTCGTACGAACCGAAATATGGACACGGCGTGTCCATATTTCGGTGGGGTATCCTTTTTTGATGATGACGTTGCCTTTGGCGAGAAGCTTTTTGATATCGTTCTGTGCCGACAATAATTTCCACTCACCCGCATTCGGCGTGAGTATCGCGTTCTCTACCGCGTTTCCCCGCAAGACTTTGAGAGCGTCGGCGTCGACGACTTTCGGCAGAGATGAACGCATGAGCGCGCGCATCAGAGCCGCCGTCCCTGCGCGCGTGCCGGCGCCGTTGCCGAGTACCACTATATCGGCGGTCTTCATTTGTTTGCGTATCGCGCTCTCATGCGCCTTTGAGAGATATGCGCCTTTGAGTTTTCGCGTCATGAGGTCGGGCGACAGCGCATTCACGGCCCACGCCACTTTTTCGGGAGCCATGATGATGACGGACTCCGCGCCTGCGCGAAGCGCGCTGATACCCGCCAAAAAGACCGCCCCCGTATATTCTTCCGA
>JBBUAA010000019.1:0-4046 GCA_038061075.1 Patescibacteria group bacterium
ATATGAGAGTGTTCCTTGTGGATAGTGAAAAACGCCAAATTGCCCTGCGTTCAGCGGGTCTTCCATTCTTCATCCTGTCGCACCAGAAGTTCGGGGGCGCGGTCGGGCTCCGCCATGAGCGCGAGGACTGTGCGCTCCATGCGCATGGATTGCGAGCCTTTGACCAAGACGATATCCCCTTCCTTCATTTCCGCCCGGAGCTCTTCTCCGGCGCGTTGTGATTCGCCGTGTTCGTATTCGCGGATGTTTCCTTCCGGCATGCCCGCATCGAGCGCCGCTTCGCCCGCCGCGCGCGCGCGGAAGCCCACGGTGATGAATCGGCCGGCACACGCGGCCGCGCGGCTGCCGACGTTGCGGTGCGCCTCGGCGGAATATTTACCGAGTTCGAGCATGTCGCCGAGGACGGCGATTTTCCTGCCGTCTTTGATATCCTTCAGCGCATCGAGTGCCGCGAGAGCCGCCGCCGGCGAGGAATTGTATGTGTCATCGATAATGGTCGAACCGCGTACCCCCTGAATGATGCGCATCCTCCCCGGCGGCGGCACCCATTCCGCGAGCGCCTGCGTGCCCGAGACGATATCAACACCGACGATCTCCGCGACCGCGAGCGCCGCGAGCGCGCCATACGCACGTGGCCGCCCCAAGGCACCGGAGACGGAGACGGGTATCGAAGACCCGCGTCCGTTGACGCGAAAGCGGATACCCGTGGGACCGTAATTCGTATAGGCAATCTCTTCGCCTGCTGCCGTGAGATCATTACCCGCTCCAAAACCGTATTTCACCGTCATGCCGCGATAGTCGGCGCAGAGCGCGACCATGCGCGAATCGTCGCCGTTCAGCACAAGCTTGCCGCCGGATTGTATGTACTCGGCCAGTACGCGTTTCTCGCGCGCGAGGGCTTCGGGTGAATCAAAGTATTCGACGTGAACGGGAATTTCCGGCACTCCCGTCACGACCGCGATGAGGGGCTTGAGCCAGCGTGCGATCCGTCTGATATCGCCGGGGCGGTCCGCTCCGACCTCAAGGACGAGCCACTCCGGATAATCACGCCCGAAGAGAAGCACGATGCCCGACAACATGTTCCGCGCCCACCCCACAGGACTCCTCCATGCGTTCTCAAGGCCGAGAATAGCCAGAGGCACGCCGAGTTCGCTGTTGAAACTTTTTTCGCTTTTGCGGACGTAGAGCGAGCCTGAAAGCACCGCGAAGATAGCGTCTTTCGCCGTCGTCTTTCCCACACTTCCGGTCACCGCGATGATCTTCGGCCGGTAGCGCGCCAAGACCAATCGCGCCTCCCACGTGAGAATAAAAATTATTATCTTCTTAAAAAAATCGTGCATGGAAGTGCATTATCTATCCGGCGGTATGTCATAGTAGTTTATCAGGTACTTTGCGATGTCGAGGAAGGGGCGCGCGAGCGAGGCGGAAGCGAATTCCGCGCCGTGCGGTTCGACCGCAAAAAGGAAGACGATGAACTTCGGGTCGTATGCGGGGAAATACCCGAAGAATGAGTGAAGGTAGCGGTCCGCGTAGTATCCCCCGCCGCCGGGAATCGCTATTTGCGCAGTCCCCGTCTTGGCTGCGATGGAATAATGCTCCTGCTTCAGGACCCCGCCCAGAAGCGCGTTGTCAAAGACTTTCACCAGCATCGCGGTCACCGTCGCCGCCGATTCCTCGGAAATGACGCGTGCTCCCGCTGTCGGCTCGATAGCGCGTGTAATCCCGCTTTCAAAACGGATGCCTGTCACGACGTGCGGCGGAGGGAGCGTCCCACCGTTCCCTAATACCGACAGCGCGCGGATCATCTCCATCGGAGTGACCGCTATCCCCTGACCGAAAGAGGCGGATGCATAGTCGACATCGTAGCCGCGATCAATCGAATGGATGATGCCCCGCGCTTCGCTCGGCAGGTCGACGCCGCTTTTCTCGCCCAAGCCGTACGCATGCACATATTCGCCGAACACGTTGCGTCCCATCGTTTCGGCGATGAACGTGGCTCCGGTGTTGAGCGATTGGTTCAATACCTCCTGCATAGAGACGACTCCCCGCGCCTTCCCGTCGTAATTGCATATTGTTTTTCCGCTCCGCTCGATGCATCCCTTGTCGTTGTACGTCATCTGCGGCGTGATGGCGCCGACATCGAGCCCGGCGGCGACGGTCAGCGGCTTCATGATCGAGCCCATCTCGTAGACATTCTCGACCAACGGATTGGTGAAAACGGCCGGACTTGAAATGTTGTACGTGTTGGGATCGAAATCGGGCTTCGCCCCGAGCGCGATGATCTCTCCCGTCTTGGGGTCCATGATTATCCCGCCGGCCTCCTTGGGTGTGTTCGTTCTCATGACACCCTGCAAAACATCCTCGAGTTTCTGCTCGACCGACGGCTCAATTGAGGTGATGAGGGAACCCGACTCCCCCGCGGGGTCAGTCGTGAGCGCCGACCCGATGCTCGTGAAAAGTTCCGCGAACGGATTCACATAGAGGCCTGATGATGATTTGAGAAGCGTGTCCTGCCATTGCCGTTCCAGCCCGTAGACGCCCACCTTCCGGTCACCCTGATATCCGACGAAGCCGATAGTGTGCGACGCAAGGGATCCGGCGGGATAGTACCGCCATTCATCGCGCACGGGGATAACGCCGGAAAGTTTCGCTGCCCGTATCTTTGTCGCGACCGCGTCGGTCACGCGGAATGCTATTTCCTCATACGGGTCATCCTGCTTCGCCGCGCTCGCGAAGAATCGTGTGCGGTCAATAGGGGTGAGCGCGGCGAGCGTCTCGTAGACGACGGCAGGATCGGAAATGTCTTTCGGCGCTATTGCGATGCGCCACCCTTCTTCCTGCACGGCCGCCGCGACGGGACTGCCGTCTTTTTTCGTGAAGAAAATATCGCCGCGGGCCTCGGTGTCGTGGGAAGGCTGTGAGTATTGCGCGCTGGCGTTCCTCCGGTATTCGGCGCCGTGCACTATCTGCACGAAGTACAGGCGCGACGCGAGCAAGAGCGCGGCGAGAATAAAGAGTGCGGACAAGAGTCGCGCGCGCAGGACGAAGTTAGATTTCATTGCGCGTCACCGGAGCACCACCCTCCGTAGAGCGCGCGTCGCCCACGACTCCGAGACGGCGCACATATGCGGTCTTTGATACGGGAGCGAGCCCGAGCCGCTCTCCCGCCTCCGGCGTCACGCTTTTCGCGACGAGGAAATATTCGCGCTCAAGTACCGAGACCGCGCCCGTGAGCCGCGCGGTCTGGAGCAGCGCCTCCTTGCGGGCAATGACGTTGAGGACCGACGCCCCGACAAAATAAATATAGACACATGCGATGACGAGGAGCGTTGCGATCAGCGTGCGAAAGACCGTGCGCTCCGCCGGATGCTCGCGGGTGAGTGAAAGTGATGGTGTTGTATGAAAAAGGTCGAGCCTTCCCTGAAAGATCGACGGCCTGTATTTGCTCATTCTATGTAAATGCGCTCCCATATGAACAGTTCGTAGTACGTAGTTGGTAGTTAGTAGTGCAGAGTGCGTAATTCGCTTTCCTACGAACTACGGTCTATGTACTACTTTCTCAATGACCCGTAACTTCGCACTGCGCGACCGCGGGTTCATGGATACTTCTTCGTCACTCGGACGGATGGGCTTCTTCACGGGGCGTTTTCCCTCCCCCGAGGCCTCCCACGCCGCGAACATGTGCTTCACCATCCGGTCCTCGATGGAGTGGAACGTGATGACCGCGATACGGCCCCTCGGCGCAAGATGCTCCCACGCGGCGCGCAATCCTTCGGTCAGCGCCCCCAATTCATCGTTGACCGCAATGCGCAAAGCTTGGAACGTGCGCGTCGCCGGATGGATCCTCCCGTGCCTATAGCGGGGCGGCACTGCCGCCTTAATCGCCTCAGCGAGTTCCACGGAGGTCGTGAAGGGCTTGTGAAGTCTCCGCTCCACAATGGCCTTTGCGATACGCCGCGAGTAATGCTCTTCACCCCACCCGAAGAGAATGTCCGCGATGGACTCCTCCCCCCACTCGTTCACGATAGTCGCCGCCGTGAGACCGG
>JBBUAA010000019.1:4146-5381 GCA_038061075.1 Patescibacteria group bacterium
TCTTTTCCCAGATGCCTGAAATTGCCGGGGATGAGATGCACATCCGGCCGCGCGCCTTCCAATACTTTTTTCGCGCGAGCGACTGCATCGGCATCCAGATCGAAACCGATCAACACTCCCTTTTTTCCCAACCTTCCCGCTATCGCACCCGCATGCCCCGCGCCGCCGAGCGTCGCGTCTACGACACAATCGTCCGGCACAAGTGACAGCGAGTCGAGCGTTTCCTGTAAAAGAACTGGTACGTGCCCTGCCCCGACAAAAGCCGGGGGGTGTCCTGATGACACCGGGTCGCTGGAAGATTGTGAGCGTCGCGTGCGCATGACGTTGAGAATCTTCCAGCTACCTTGTGCTACCAAGAATTAAAGAGCGCCGATCTGAGAGAGCTTCGCGGCCATTTTGTCCGCATTTTTCTCGATCTTGGCTTTGTAGGACTTCCAGGCCTTGGCATCCCAGACCTCGACATGATCGGAGACACCTGCAAAGACGATGCGCGTACCTAAGCCTGCGAAAACTTTCTGATGCTCGGGTATCAGGATGCGCCCGACACTGTCAACATCGACTTCTGCGGCACCCGAGAGCATGAACCGGTTGAATCCGCGCGTATCAGGGTTGACCATCGAAAGCGACTGAAGCTTCCGGGCGACGACGTCCCACGCCTCGCGTGAATACGCGAAGAGGCAGTTGTCGAGCCCGCGCGTCATGACGATTTTTTTCCCCATCGCGGCACGGAATACTTTCGGAAGCGAGACACGCTTTTTTTCATCGAGCGTGTGCTCGTATTCGCCGATCAGTAAGTTTGCCATATTTCCCACTTTATCCCACTGGGATGAAATATACACCACTATACACGCCTGCAACCCAATTTGCATTAAAGTTGGGGAAAACTCGTATGGCCGAGACGTATCGTTTATATCCTGAGCCAAAATATGGTACTATGCTCCTATGTTGACCATCTTCAAGGGAGCGACCCCTGAAGCCCTTAGCGAGATTGCCGAAGAGATGCGGGTGCGGCAGACCAATAATTTTCTCCTCCTCTTTTCGATGGGGTCGCAGTTCGACCACCTCATCGTGCAGCAATTGGCCAAGCTCGGTGTTTTCGTCGTTGTCGCCGATCCGTCTTCCGTACGGGCGGACGACGTGAAAAAAGCGGCTCCGTCCGGCATCATCCTTTCGGGCGGCCCCGCGTCGGTTGTTCACCCCGCCGACGGCGGGGCAAGCGACCTGCCGCCGTTCGA
>JBBUAA010000020.1:0-5868 GCA_038061075.1 Patescibacteria group bacterium
GGGAAAATACGATGCGATTTTGTGCATAACGACATCGTAAGTCGTTATTGCTTGTTAAACTTGTTTTTGTTGGCCTTCTCATATTTCTCCGGATTCAATTCATACCAAAATTTCTTGGAAAAATTCTTTGAATCGTCGCAGACACGCTTCAGATAGTAGAGGTCCTTCGTGGGTATCTTCTCCAAGGTCTTCCCCATCCGCCCCATGCTGATGGGGGGCAGGCCGTCGCGCAGGCGGCTCGAGTTCAACTCTTTGCAGAAATATTCCATGAGCTCCCCGCGCTCCGTCTGACGCGCCTTCTGCACGGCGCGCTTGATGTGGATGCTGATGTGCTTCATCCCGTTAGAGATAGGAAGCGTTTCAAGCGATTCTTGAGGTAGCGCTTACCCATGCCGGACTTAAGGAATAATTCTCTCGACCGTGCATCACCCTCGTTCTTGCACATTTCGTAGTATATCAACTTGAGAGGACGACGCCCTTTCGTTGATCTCGTCAGACCGTCGCTGTGCTGCTTGCAACGCTTCCGCAGATTATTCGTCGAACCGGTGTATGTCTCACCATCCTTGAGACTTCGGAGAACGTATGTGTACCAACTTTTGTCATCTCTAACGGGATTCATAGCGGTATTGTACACTTTCGGCTATAGTTTTCGCATGCGAACACAAGAAAGAGTAATCGTGCCCGAAGATAAGAATCCCGTACTTCGCCAAAAAGCGGACGATATTCCCGTTGCCGACATTAGAGCCAAGCCCATCCAAAAACTCATAAGCGAAATGAGGGCGCTTCTGGCAAAAGAGGAGTACGGCGTTGCGGTCGCCGCACCGCAGGTTGGAGAGCCTTTGAGGCTGTTCGTCATTTCGGGCCGCGCTTTGGCGCGAGGCGGAAGGAACGCACCCGATGAGCCGAATGATGATCTCGAAGCTGGTAGCTCGAAGCTTGAAGCTATTCCCGATCAGGTGTACATCAATCCGGAGTTGCTGAAGATCTCACGCGCAAAAAGCCCGAAACACGAAGGGTGTCTCTCCATCCGCGGCAAGTGGGGCACGGTACCGCGCGCGGAGAAAGCAACCGTTCGCGCCTACGACGAGCATGGTACGCTCTTCACGCGCGGCGCCTCCGGATTCCTCGCGCACATTTTTCAACATGAACTCGATCATCTGGAGGGCATTCTCTACACCGACAAAGCGACCCACGTCTATGACGAAAAAGAAGAAGAAAAGTGAACTCCGTTTCGCCTTTTTCGGCACACCGCAGCTTGCGGTGACGGTTTTGAATGAGCTCGCTTCCGCCGGGCTCACGCCGTCCCTCGTTGTCACGATGCCCGATGAGAAAAAGGGGCGCGGCCTCTCGCTCACGCCGCCGCCCGTAAAGGAGTGGGCGGAAGCTCACGGCATTCCCGTGCTACAGCCGGTCGTCTTTACCGATGAGATAATCGACACATTAAAAAAGGCGGGCTTTGATGTGTTCATCGTCGTGGCCTACGGCAAGATATTGAACAAAGAGGTACTTGATATTCCGCGCCGCGGCTCTCTCAATGTCCACCCTTCTCTCCTTCCACGCCTGCGCGGGCCCTCCCCCATCCGCTCCGCAATACTGAATGACGAAAAGAAAACGGGTGTTTCAATAATCCTTCTCGATGAGGAGACGGACCACGGGCCGCTCGTCGCGCAAAAGCCGTTCGACTTCAAAAACCATCAAGGCGACGCCTTGATGGTTTGGCCGCCGAAAGCATCAACATTGGAGAGCGTGCTCCTGCAGGCGGGCGGCACGCTTCTCTCACAGATACTTCCGCAATGGGTAGCGGGCAATATCGAGGCGCACGAACAAAATCATGACCTTGCGACGTATTGCGAAAAGATAGAAAAAGAGGATGGCTTGCTCGACCTATCGGCTGATGCGTACAAAAATCTGCTCAAGATCCGAGCATATGAGGGCTGGCCGGGTACGTACGCATTTTTCGAGAGGGGCCCTTCGACAAGCTCAGGGCAAGTTAAACGCATCCGCGTACAAATTCTCGACGCACACGTTGAAGGAGGCGAACTTGTCATCGACAAAGTCAAGCCCGAAGGTAAGCGCGAGATGAGCTACGACGAATTCCTGCGCTCCGGCACAAAACCGCTCTAGGAGTGATGTTACTCGGCAATGGTCTTCTGATCCGGTTCAGTCGACTTCTTGTAGTATTTGTGAGAAAGCTTTTTAATTTCCTTCCAATCCAGTCCATCAGGTAAGTCCCTCCCGAACAATGCGGTCAACGTTTCCCTCTTAGATTTTCTCGTCATAATGAGAAGTGCTTTCCGCTCACGCTTCTGAATACCCGCCAAGGACATGTTCAACAGCTTCGCGATTCTTTCAATAGTAAATGGCTCTTTATCATCGGCGGAAATACCCAGTGCGGCAACAGATGGATGATCGAGCATGCCGAATCTAAGCCGTATGACCAAAGCATTCCCAGGGTTTAAAGAACTGAGAAGTTGCTCAACGCCCTCTCGCGCCGCCTGCTCTCCTATCGGTTCAGTGGAATCAATCCTCTCCTCTAGGTAGTGGTCAGGATCGCGTCTGTCAACCAATGGTTCGTGTACGATCTTGTTCGGCTTCAATGAATCCATATTATTCACGCCCAAACCGCATCAGACGTTTTGCCAAGGCGCCGCCCTTGCGGTACATGCGGATATGCAGTTTGCGCTCGCGCCGGAGCTGCCGCTCCACCTCCTCTTTCACGTCGTCGATGGCGCCGTTGACGCTCTCGGAATTATTGCGTGCATAGACGCGGGCCTGTCCGGGGACGATGACTTGTATTTCAGCGAACCAGATATTGGAGCCGTGGCGGGGACGCCCCGCATCGCGCCCCACCTCTATCTCGCAGCGCGCCACGTCCACCTCGTCGCCCAAAAGTTTCTCAAGTGTGAGGACGCGCTGGTCGATGTACGCTGCCGTTTCCGGCGTCATTTGGTAATCGGTCGCCTTGACGCGGATATTCATGCGCTTATTTTACCACATTGAACTTCTTGCTCGTGCTTCGTGCACCTGTCACAAGGCGGACTGCCTTGAGCGGTACCTTGTAATGCATCGCGACGAGTTCCCGAACGCGCGTGTTGGCGGCGTTCCCCGCCGCCTCTTCCCGCACCGATATCTCCAATATATCCGGCTCCCGTACGCTCACCACTTCGCGTCGCGCGCTAGGTGTCACCCGCACTTTAACGAGCATGTTTTCCTTTCAGGTATTCGACGATGTCATCGGATTCGTACATCTCGACTGCCGCCTCCACATCCACCAAATACGGCACCTGCCGCTTGCCGCCGCGTTCGATGAGCTCGTCGGCAACCTCCGCGTCGGCAATATTGCGCTCCTCAAAAGAAATACCGTGTCGCGCACCATACGCAAGCACTTTCTCGCCATGCGGGCATCCCGTCTTTACATATAGAATGTAAACCGGCGCAGGGCGCAGGGCCTTGCCGGTTTTCGAACTCCTCGGCTCGAAAGCGCGCGAGCTACGCTCGTGCGCTTCACTCGCTCTACGTCGTCCGTAGGCGGACATACTTATTTCCGCTTGTAGCGGCCCATAAGCTCAGCTCTGTCGATGATGTGTCCCTCCATGGCCGCGAGCACGTCTTTCTTTGAGGCGCCCGCGGGAATGTCCAATTCCGCGTCAAGTGCATAGAGCCTGAAAAAATACCGGTGCTCGCTCGGTTCATATTGCGCGGGAGGGCACGGACCCGTGTACGCGCTCTGCCCCGAGCCGTTCGCACCGACCGTCCCCGCCGAACCGTTCTCGGGTATTTCCCGCGTCTCCGGCGCGATGTTGAAAAGCGTCCAATGGTCGAAAACCCCGTCGGGCTTCAGTTGTGTCGGCACGTCGGGGTCGTCCATGATGAGCGCGAGTGACTTCGCTCCCTCCGGCACACCGGCAATCGCGAGCAGCGGACTTACGTTGTCGCCGTCGCACGTGTACTCCGACGGGATGGCCTGCCCGTTCTCGAATGCGGATGTGTTGAGAGTAAGTGTGGATGACATATTTTTATTTCCGGACACTGCACCTGCTCCCGAAGCCGGATCGCGACTGATCATAACGGCTCCCACAATGATGACAATGGCCCCGATGCCGACGAGCAAAAGCGAGTTGCGCAAACCGCCGGCCATACATCACCAACCGAATGTGGCGTCGTAGCCGCGCGGCGCTTCGCCGTTATTCCTCGGCTCATCCGGCGCCTTCTTCCGTGAGCGCTTTTTGTGCTGCTTCGCCCCGTCTTTGCGCGCCTTCTCATCCTTTTTCCACGCCTGATGGTCGCTCAACGCCATACCTATACTCTATCGCCCGAAGTCCATGAAGACAAGATGAGGGCGTCAGGCGCCTCTTTCTTCAGAATCAGGGTCCGGCTCGGCAGGAGCCTCTTTGCCGTGCTTTCCGTCGGCGCACTCACACTCCGTCAACGGCTGTCCGTGCTTCGGGCACGTTTCCGTCTGACAAACACCCGCAGTCTCCGACACTCCCTCGCATCCCCCCGTGCAAATATAGTGCTTCATATATATGTATACGTATTATTAGGTATTACTTGGTAATGCAACACGACCTGCATTATACAACGCTGTAAGGAGAAAGGGGTTACACGATGTCGTTTGGGGTCATGGTCTTCATCGGCTCCGGCCTCCTCTTCCGCCAAGCAAACACCGACGCGGAGCCGACTGTTTTAAAAAAGAGTTCAGTGACCGAACAGCAGAACAACTAAAACTTGTACAAATCGCTGCCCATTATATTTTTTATTTCTCCGTCGAGATCGGCTGGGAGCTGAAGAGAAGCCTCAATCACGGTCGTGAAAGGGCGACCCTCGAGCAACTTTGCTTGTTTAATGTTGTACCAAGATTTATATTCCCACTCCTGAGGTCCGTAATAATAAAATGTCCTGAATGAATAAAGTTGTTTATCGTATTCCCTCATGTAGTAGATCCTGACCTCAATAGTGTTGTATTCGGGATTCTGAATATATTCGTCGGGCAACGTTATTTCTTTTGTCTCGTAAGTCTTAATTTCGTCATAAACATATGATCCGCCTTCTCCATTACCCCACGCCGCACCAGCAAAGCTTTGTCCATCGAACTGCCGCCTAATAATTTGAACTACAACATTTATTGCTTCAACTTTACCGTTATTAAAAATAAATATTTTGGGTGAGCCGAGTTGACTATTTTTGTACATCAGTGCGTCAATCCCAATCACTGGCTCTAAATAGACTCCCTCTTTATTTGCCAATATCTCCAATGAGACCTGCGACTGTTGAAGAGAAGTATTTACTGATAGATACCCCAAAAGGGAGAAAATCATTGCCCCGAAAACACCCGCAAGTGCTATCCAATCTCCAGTACTGAAAATGGACTTCTGTTTAGTTTTCCTTTGCGTTTTCAACTTGTCCATATCGCAGTACAGAGATCGAAAAATCGGAGTGGCGTTTTCCGGTCGCAAGCACCGAATGACTTACTCTTTATTTTCTTTCCTGCGGCTCTCAACTATTCTATTGAGATTAGTCGACATCTGATTCGCGGAGCTTTGAAAATGTTCCAACATCGGTAGTGGAACACCACGAAAGACCTCATCAAAATCTGCTGGCGATACACCCTTTAGTATCTGAGTCAGGTCTTGAAGATTTCTGGCAATATTTCCCCTAACCGCATCGTCAGAGAGAGGGACATTTTCTACATCCCGTGAACCCATCTGCCTGGCTTTATTCGGGTCAAATATTTTTTCAGCCATGGACAAATCATATACCTTAATGGTAACTCCTGCTATCAGCGATGAGTGCAACCGGCCCAACAGTAAGACCGGCGCGTTTGGCCAACAAATTCGCCATTATGATATACTGCCTGTTATGACCACC
>JBBUAA010000021.1:0-4892 GCA_038061075.1 Patescibacteria group bacterium
GCGCGCACGAAACCCCTACCTATCCTCCCGAAACCGTTTATTGCGATTTTTGTCATGTCCCGCAGTATACCAGACCTATTTCCCCCCTTTCTCCCATTTCTCCCTTTCCCGTTCTATCCACGCATCGTTTTCCCGTTCGCGCTTTAGGGCCGCGTTTTGTCTATCGACGAGCGGGGTCCGATGCTCGCTCGACATTTTGTCGGCAAGCGAACTCTGTAATTTCTGCAGCAACATATTGAGCTCTTTGCAGCGGAGTTTCAGCCGGACCAAAGGGGGTAAACGGGAATTAAGGGGGTAAAAGGGCAGACGCTCGACTTCGTCGAGCGTAAAAAGGGGGAAATGGGGCGAAGGGGTGGAAGGGGTTCCCCTTTCTCCCTTTTCTTCCTTTCCATCCCCTTTCTCCATTCCCTTTAATCCCATTTCTGCATACACCCCTTTGATGATGTCGTTGCAATCTTCCTCAAGCTCGGCATTGGCTCCGAGCGAGAAGCCGAGGAATTCGTAATACTCCTTCGTTGAATTCCGCTTCCATCCCTCGACGATGTTCTGCTTCACCGAGCGTGCCGAGCGGTCCATCTGGTCGGCGAGAGCAGCAAGGGTTTTGAAACGGGACGAATGGGCGAAAGGGGGGAAATGGGCGGTCAGTCTCGCGCATTCGGACTGCAACTCCTCGGCCTTTTTGTAGACAAGGAGTTTTTTGTACCCATACGGATCTGAATGGGAGGAAAGGGTCATATAGGGAAGAAGGGGAGTGAAAGGGAAAGTATACCACCCCCCCCCTCCTCCCTTTATTCCCATTTCACCCTTTAGGGGGTGGTGGTGGAGGCGGTGTCTCCTCCCGATGAGGTGTCTCCGGACCCCATCGGGACTTGCTTCAGGACCGGCAACGTCGGCAGCGGGGCGTTCAATACTTGAACTCCCCTTTACCCTTACCCGTCTTGTCGTCCTGATATTCGCTCCGGAATTTCTTCCACGACTTTTCGAGGTGGAACATTTTGGTGCGGACCAACACGTAGCGGCCGATGATGTCATCCACTAGCCCCATGTCGAATTTTGAGCCACACAGACCTTTTGCGTGTTCGAGGTACACAACCATTTTGTTGGATGCCGACATTGCCTTTTCGAGGTAGCCGACGCCGAGCGCGAAGTCGGCGAAGCGGAGCGAGTGCGCCTCGGCTACGAGAAGCGGCACCGACAGCGCCCCTTCGACGATTTTCTCCGCAAAGGGATATTTATTTTTCACAAGCTGTGGCGCGATGTCTTTGGATATCAATACCGCGCACTCGAGCGGCTTTTGGTACACGTCGAGGTCGCGGAACGTCTTGACGGGCTTCCGCGGCGTAAATGGCTTTTTGTTGTAGTACGCCATACTTTACACAATAGTAACTTTTTCGGGTGTCTCGCGAGGCACCACCGCTTTTGTTCCGTCTTTGAATTGTACAACTCTTTTGCGCTTCGGTTTGCCATCTTTGCCTTTGCTCTGCAACTTCTTGACGACGTGCAATGGGTAGAATTGATAGTAATCTTTCTCGTCGAACCACGCGCAGGTAAATTCGAACAGCCGTAGGCCAGTCAGGCGCGAGAGCGCGAGCGCGTACCAGGTGAGCTGTTCGATGGGACGCTCTTTCGACGCGCCGGGCTTGTAGTCGAGAATGTATACCTGGCCGTTGCGGATTTGCACGAGGTCGATGTGGCCGGTTAGTAGCCGTCCCCGTGCCGAGATTGCCTGCGCGTTGAGCCGATGCTCCTTATCGCCCTTAAATCGTAATCCCCCCTCTTCGAGCACTTTGAACTTCAGTACGTTTTGCATATGCTCGATATCCTCCCGCCGGATGTACACCGGCACCTCGGTCGCGACCGTCACGCTGTCGTTCGCGAGGAAGAACCTTTGCACCGCTTCGTGCCGCGCTTTGTTGTCGGGGGTGGCCTGGAGGACGAACGCCGCGAGGCGGTTGGCGTAATTTGTTTTGCTTTTCACTATCATATCGGCGGTGTCGAACTTGCTCCGCACATCGCTCATGCGCCCGCCCTCGGCGAAGTACTGGTGCGGGGTTTCGCTCGATACCGCGTCGAGATATTCTTTCAGCCGCTTCAAATTGCGGTTGCCGAACTCTTCGAGCATGAGGCGAGTTTTGGCGCGGTGGTAGCGGAAACGGTACAGCTGGCGGTGCGCCATCGAGACGACCTCGACCATGTCCTTCGGCTTGTACATTTTGGTCGCATACGGGCGCAGGCGCTCGAAGCGGCAGAGCATTTTGTATTCTTCGACCCACGCCGATAAAGTCGCTGGTTCCGGATTCACGCCGAATTTTTTCTTCAAGATCGCGCAGGATTCCTCGAACGTGCAGCCGAGGTTGTAGTAGCTCATGCCCTCGATGACGACGTTGAGCGGAAAGTGCTTGCCCTTCACATCCTGCGCGGTGAAGGTCTTGCCGCAGTCGGGATTTTTGCAGAGGTAGAGCTGGACGACCTGATGGACATTTTTGCGGGTGCCGCGTTTGACGAAGTTGCGCGCAGAACAATAAGGGCAGGCTTCGGCGGCCCGCTGGCCGAACGCCCCGCTGCCGATATTGCCGGGCGCTTGTGCGGCGTTCCCCTCTGTCCCTACTAGGGAATCGGGCTCAACGCGAGCTTCAACATCGGCACCGGGGCGCTTGGCACTGCGACTGAACAGTTTTCCCCAGAAGCTCATACCTTATACTTTCATTGACTTTTCATGCTAGTTCATATACTGTTTACTCATCACCAACGGAAGAGACAACCCTACGAGGTTCCGTCCTCGTGGGGCCTTTTCTTTTTGTAGGCCAACTTTTCCTCCAGCTCATTCATGTACCGCAAATACGGCCGGAATATCTTAAACTTGAGGAGTGCCGAGAATTTGAATCGATTCGGAATCAGAAGCGCTTTCAACTTTCCCTGTTCGAGAAGATATTTCGCAAGACAATGAAAATCTCCGTCGCCCGTCACAATGACAGCTTTCCGGTAGTTTCCGTATTCAATCATCGTTTGCAACACAAGTTCCGCATCACAGTTCCCTTTTGTCGTGCCGTCCTTATATATGAGAGTCGGCTTGAAGACGCATATAAAACCCGCTTTCTGTAAGTCGGCATACAAATCGCTATTGCCTTCAACGTATCCGATGAAGAGAAAGGCTTTCTCAACGTCGTATGTTTCCCTCAAATGTACGTGAAAACGACGGAAGTCGAGTCTCCACCCGAGGTCGCGTATCGCCAAGTTGACGTTCTGACTGTCTATAAAAGCGTAATTGCTGTTTCTTTTTTTCATAGGATATTACTGCGCGGGCTGCTCGGCGGGAGAAGATTCAGCGGCTCGGAACAGCTTTCCCCAAAGACTCATAGGTGTTTTAGGTACACGATTGAATTTCAATGGTACCATGGACGTGCAGGATGTTTCGTGCCCTGAACAGAGAGTATTGGATAGCCCCGCTGCGCCAACTTCGGCGGAAACGGCGATTCCAAGCGCAGCGCAAAAGTAAAGGTTGGTGGACTGCTGCGCCTCTCTATTCAGAGCATGAAAGGAAGACCGTCTCGTCGAGACCGACAATATATTCGGAGATAGTCTTGCACGCGGCGATAATCGGATTATTGAGAAACGAGCGGGGCGAAGAGGAACGCGCGAAGAAATCTGTATCAAGATCCGCGAAGGCCGACGTCCTTCAAGACTGAAAAGAGAGTTCCCTTTTTGCCGGCCGGACAGTTTCCGCAACCTCCGTATACAGCTCTATTGCCTCCGTGATGTTCTTCTTTGCCTCCTCGAAAGAATCGCCTTCTGAAATGCAACCAGGGAGTGACGGGACCGTGGCGGTGTAGCCTCCTTCTTCCGCAGGAGTGAAGACAACCGCATAGGAATTTGTATCTTTCTTTGACCTTTTCATGTCCACAGCATACCAAGAATCGCCGTCGGCGCAATGAGTAGCGCCGAACCTATTGCCGCAGGAGCGCGCGAAGCGCTTCCGGCGGTATCTCAGCATCTTTGAGAATACTTTTCAACACTTTCGGGTGCAGAATCTTGGAGCCATGAAAAGGAACGGTCGCGCGCTTTCCTTCAAGGTTTTTGTAAATTCGATGACTCCCGTCTTGCCGAGACAACGAGAATCCTCGGCGTTCGAGTATCGATACTATTTCTTTCGCCGTAACGCGCGGCAGTTTCGCCATACCGTTCAGGCGGGCACTGACACTTCGACCGTCGAGAGTGAGATGGAGTCCGACTTTTGCATATCCTCATTTTCTTCAACACGATCTTCGACGTGAAGGCGGATGGCACCGGTGATATTCGCAAGGGTTTCTTCGTAGGTGTCACCCTGGCTGTAGCAACCCTGCAAACCAGGGCACATCGCGAAGTATCCATCCTTATCGCGCTCAATAACGACCGGAAAACGATATATCTGTTCAGCCCTTTTCTTCATAGCGCTAGTATAGCATAACTCCATATCTCGACGCCCCCGTGCCGAGATTGCCTTTCTGTTGAAGCGTTCTCTTTTGGGACTCATGTTCATATCACGGGCTTGACCGACCCAAAACGCATGACTTTCCGCGTTTTCGGGCGTTCACCCCGCTATCCGTGATATGAATTTCAGAATATTTTTCATAGTTTTACGGGGTCGTTGAGGTCGCGCTCGATGTCGTCGAGGTGGCGGTGGTGTCCGGAGTTGAGGTAGCCGCCCCGGTGCCGAGATTGTCGGTTGTTGAGTCCTGCCCTGTGGCCGATGTTGAAGTAGCGGTCGAATCGGTTGAGGTTGCCGTGGCGGTCGACTCGGTAGATGTTGCGGATGTTGAAGTCTCGGACGAAGCGGCCGGATTCGTTACATTGACTGTCCGCACCGCGCTTGCGAGCACGCTCCCCGCCGCGTCGATGACTTTGTATTCCACCGT
>JBBUAA010000022.1:0-1319 GCA_038061075.1 Patescibacteria group bacterium
AGCATCGCACTCATAAAGCGGAGGTCGCAGGTTCGATCCCTGCCGTCGGCACAGAGTCTCAATTGAAAGAGGGCGGAAAATAAGGTACGCTTCTCTCGTTCCTCATATGCGGGCGTACGTTCGTTCGCCCGCGGCATTCGCGTAAAATGCAAATACGTTGTATTCTCATTTTGCCGCTCATTTGCGGGAGTAGCTCAGCTAGTTAGAGCGCCGCCCTGTCACGGCGGAGGTCGCGGGTGCGAATCCCGTCTCTCGCGCAAAGTGGTATAATTACTCTGTATGGATGCCATCTATACGTTCCTGAAGACGATACTCGACTTTTTGGTCCAAATCGTCACGCTCTTCATCGGCCTCATTATCTACGTACTGAATTTCATCGTTAATCTTATCCAGTCGCTCGCCAATTCGGTCTAGAGCATGTCTAAAAACCCCGTCTGCTTCGTTGCGGAGCCTCTGCGTGCTCGTCGCCGTATAGTCATACGTCTCCTCGCCCGCTTCTCCGCGCCTCGCATCCGGAGGTTTTTAAACACGCTCTAGCCCGCATGAGAACGGCGCGGGAAATATACGGGGAGTACAAAATAATGCCGGGCCTGCAGCTGCATCAGTTGCGTGTCGCGGCGGTGGGAAAACTCATTTGTGAACATCTGAAAAAGCCTGTTCGCACGAAGGATGTCGTGGTCGCATGTCTTTTTCACGATATGGGGAATATCTTAAAATTCGACCTTGTCGCGTTCCCGGCATTCACGGCGCCTGAGGGCGCCGCGTATTGGGAATTGGTCAAAGCGGAGTACCGCGAGAAATATGGGACCGAACAGCACTCGGCGACCGAGAAGATCGCACGCGAGCTCAAGCTCCCCCAAACTGTACTCGAAATACTGGGCGCGACGGGTTTTTCCCGCATCGCAGAGGTTGCGGCCAGCGGCTCAATGGAAACAAAAATCGTTCAATATGCGGATATGCGGGTAGGTCCGTTCGGCATTCTTCCGTTCAAGGAGCGGCTTGATGACCTCAGCAGACGCTATGCCGCAAAAAAGGACCGCTTGTATGAAGAGGCGGAGCGGGGATGCTACGACATCCAGCAGCAGATATTTGCCGTTGCAGACATCACACCCGAAGACATTACGGATGCAGCCGTCGCGCCGCTCATCGAAGAATTGTGGGAGTACGCGCTCGCGTGATAGTATCGCTCGTATTGCCCTCCGAGGCTTATGCTACGGACGGGCGAGGCCGGAATAGTTCAGTGGTAGAACGCCATCTTGGTAAGATGGAGGCCGAGAGTCCGATTCTCTCTTCCGGCTCAACATGAAAAAATTACCGGC
>JBBUAA010000023.1:0-9622 GCA_038061075.1 Patescibacteria group bacterium
GCATTCCCTCGACGATGGCAACACAGCATCCCGACAATGCGCACGGCCCGTTTTGGGACGACGGCGACGGTTTCGTCGCCGCGCATGAAGAGCCCGAGGAGTGTCTCGTCTGCTTCCGCGACCTCCGGGTGCAGGAATTCATGTGGGACTGGGAGGGCAAATACGCCGACGAATCGGTCATCGACAAGCTCTTCTCCAAGCACTACGCGTATTTCAAGAAGCATCTCTTGGGAAAGAATGCGTTCCTCACATTCCGCCTGCCGAATGTCTGGCAGGAAAAAGGATACAGCCTCATCCGTGCGCTGATGGTCATCCTCACGAGCGAGGATTTCGCGCAGGACCTCGCGTTCAGGTCGCGGCCGCTTTTCGAGGTGATTTTGCCGATGACCGAACGGGCCGAGCAGCTCATGTATATTCAGACGTCCTTCCAAAAATTAGCGCGCTTCAAGGACAAGGTCTTCAATCACCACAAGAACAACAACACCGATTATGTAGAGGTCATTCCGCTCGTCGAGGGCGTGGAAGACCAATTGCACATCACGAAACTACTCGACGCGTACGTCCGCTTGCACGAGAAGTTTTTCCACCGCAAGCCCGCCTACATACGGCCCTTCCTCGCGCGCTCGGATCCGGCGCTCATCAGCGGATTCGTGGCGAACGTGCTGGCCAACAAAGTCGCGCTGTCCGAAGTGTATGCATTTGCGAAAAAGACAGGCGTGCCGGTATATCCCATTATCGGCGCGGGCGGACTCGTTTTCAGAGGCGGCTTGAATCCCGTACGCATCAAGAAGTTCGCGGCGGAATACGCCGGCGTACGGACCGCCACCATCCAGTCCGCCTTCCGGTACGACTATCCGCTGAATCAGGTCAAAAAAGCCATAGCGTATTTGCATCGCGCCCTGCCCAAGGGCAAGGCGCAACCCGTCGCCGGCAAAGACCGCGCGGCACTTCTCCGTGTGATAAAAAAGTTTTCTGTCGCCTACCAATCCACGCTCGCAACACTCATCACCGATCTCGAACCCGTTTTCGGCGCGGTACCAAAAAGAAGGGAGCGCCGCCAACACATCGGTCTCCTCGCATATGGACGACGCATGGGGAAAAATACCCTGCCGCGCGCCATAAGCTTCACCGCCGCCCTGTACTCCATCGGCGTACCGCCGGAATTCATCGGCCTCGGCAGAGCACTGGACTCTCTCAATGATGAAGAGCGGAAAATTGTATTGAAATATTATCGCTTCTTTGCGGACGACGTGCGCGAAGCCAGCCGGTACATCAATCGCGACAATATCGAAACGCTCGCCCGCACTAACCCTTCGTGGCGGCTCGTCGCGGAGGATATCGCGCTAGCGGAAAAATTCTTGGGCACGCGCTTCGCGCCGAAGAGCACCAAGGAATTGCTCCACCAAAGCCTGACCTCCCAGCTTCTCTTGCAGCGGAAGAACAAGGAGGCCGTAAGCCGCCTCATCGTCGAGACAGGCAAATTGCGCCGAAGCCTCGGATAACAACCCGTCTTACTCCAAGTCTTGACTTTCAACCCCAAAAGATTACTATATTTGAAACGCCGAGAGGCGTTTTTAAAATGGCCGGAATTTGAGTTTCCTACAAGCTACCAGCTACCAGTTACAAGCTACAAGTTATGTCCTTCATTCAATATCTCAAAGACACCCGCAGCGAATTGCGCCATGTGGCATGGCCGACGCGCATGCAGACTGTTATGTACACGATTATTGTAATCGTGCTCTCCGTTTTCGTCGCACTCTATCTTGGCTTTTTCGACTTCATCTTCACGACCGGACTTTCACGCGGCCTCCTGCTCCTTCCGCAGAACGGCAATTCCGCTCCGACGGAGCAGCTCGCGACCACCTCGATAACCGACATCACCTACTCGACCTCAACTCCGCAGTAGTGAGTTTCTGTCTAATCGGTATTTACTACAGACTACGTACTACTAACTACTCACTATTCTTATGGCAAAACAGACATACGGATCGGAGCGCGAGTGGTATGCGGTGCACACCTATTCGGGATATGAGGACGCCGTCGCGCGCAATTTGAAACAGCGCATCGAATCGTTCGGCATGAAGGAGAAGATATTCAACGTCGTCGTGCCGACGGAAAAGAAAATAAAGATAAAGAACGGCCGCCGCACGGAAGCGCGCGAAAAAGTGTTCCCCGGCTACGTCCTCGTCGACATGATAGCTTCCGACGATGCATGGAGCGTCGTGCGGAACACGCCGCAGGTCACGGGCTTCGTAGGTACGGCCAATCAGGCGGTGCCGCTCTCTCCCGACGAAGTGGAGAAGATACTCAAACGCGCATCGGGCGACACGGTGCGCCACGCGATAGACCTCGCACAGGGTGATGCAGTCATCATCATCGACGGACCGTTCAAAGACCTTGAGGGCAAGGTCGGCGAGATTGACGAAGAGCGCGGAAAGGTTAAAGTGCTCGTGCCGATGTTCGGTCGCGAGACTCCGGTGGAACTCGAAGCCGATCAGGTACAGAGGGTATAGGTTTCAGGTGTCAGCTTTCAGTAAATACAAATTCAAAAATAAAATTATGGCTAAGGAGGTAACAAAAATAATCAAACTGCAGATCGAGGCCGGCAAGGCCACTCCCGCGCCGCCGGTCGGCACTGCGCTTGGTCCCGCGGGCGTCAACATCGGGGAGTTCGTCAACCAGTTCAACAATCAGACGAAGGCGATGATAGGCTCCATCGTGCCCGTCCTCCTCACGGTCTACAAAGACCGCTCGTTCACCTTTATCGTCAAGAAGCCGCCGGCTTCGCGCCTCATTCTCAAAGCAATGGGCTTGGAAAAAGGCTCGCAAAAGGCGCAGACCAAAGTGGGCAAGCTCACCAAGCAACAGCTTGAAGCGGTGGCGACGGAAAAGATGGAAGACCTCAACGCCAACAGCATGGAGCAGGCGAAGAAGATCATCGCCGGCACCGCCCGCTCGATGGGCATTGATTCGGACCTCTAAGGTTAGGCTGTACAATACGGGCATGTCTATGCCTGATCTTCTGAGAGGGGCAATTGCCGCCGCGCTCGGCGCGGCGGGCATTTCTATATCTCCCAGCGACGTACCGCTTGAACACCCCGCAGAACTCAAGAATGGCGATTATTCGACGAGCGTCGCTTTGAAATATACAAAGGAGGCGGGAATGCCGCCGCGCACGCTTGCGGAGAAAATTGTTGCCGCGCTCGGCACGATTGGGGGTGTAGCGAAAATCGAGGTTGCGGGCGCGGGGTTCATCAATTTTTATCTCGCACCATCGGCGCTTGCGGAAGCGGTTGAGAAAGCTCGTGCGGATGACAAATGGGGAAGCGGAGCCTTGAATGCGAGGAAAAAAATAATGGTGGAGTACACCGACCCGAATCCGTTCAAGGAATTCCACATCGGCCACCTGATGAGTAATGCGATAGGGGAATCCATCGCACGCCTTTTGCAATTCTCAGGCGCGGAAGTGAAGCGGGCCAACTATCAGGGCGACGTCGGACCGCATGTGGCGAAAGCGATTTGGGGAATCGAAAAACTCGGTCTCGACGCGAGCGATTCGTCTGCCCTCGGCAAAGCGTACGCCGCAGGATCGGAAGCATATGAGAGCGACGCGACCGCGAAACAGGAAATTGACGCGCTCAATGCCAAGGTCTACGACCGCGCGGACGCGCATGTAAACGAAGTCTATGCGGCGGGCCGGAAGGCATCACTCGCGCACTTTGAAGAACTCTACAAAATCCTCGGCACAAAATTCGACCACTATTTTTTCGAAAGCGAGACGGCACCGCGCGGCGTTGCACTCGTACAAGCACACCCGAAAGTTTTTATACAAAGTGACGGCGCCATAGTCTATCGGGGCGAAGACGACGGACTTCACACACGCGTCTTCCTTACCTCGAAAGGTTTGCCGACCTACGAGACCAAGGAGCTCGGCCTCGCCGAGCTGAAGGCCGAGACGTGGGACTTCGATACCTCTATCACGATAACGGCTCACGAACAGAGCGATTACTTCGAAGTCGTGCTCGCGGCGATGAAAAAAGTCCTGCCCGCGCTCGCGGCGAAGATAACGCACATCTCGCACGGCATGATGCGCTTTGCGGACGGAAAGATGTCTTCGCGTACCGGCAACGTGATAACGGGGGAATCCCTACTCCTCGACCTCACCGATGCCGCGCGGGAGCGGGCGAAAGAGAGCCGTGCCGACGATGTCGACGCTTTGGCGCAAGCCGTGGCCGTCGCGGCTGTCAAATATCAGATACTCAAACAAGCATCGGGCAAGGATATTATTTTTGACCGCGAACGCGCGCTCTCGCTCGAAGGCGATTCGGGGCCGTATCTGCAATACGCGCATGCGCGGGCGCAACAGGTAGTTGAAAAGGCGAAAGGGCAGGGAGTTGTCGCCGCAACTGATGCGAAGGTAGAGCCGAACGATTTGGTACGTCTCCTGCATCGCTTCCCCGAAGCGGTCGAGTACGCGGCATCCCACAACGAACCGCATTTGCTCACGAACTATCTCCTCGCGTTCGCGAGCGCGTTCAATAGCTGGTACGCGCAGGTGCACGTCCTCGATGGTACGTCGGAGGCGGCCCACAAAGTCGCGCTCGCCGATGCCGTACGTCAAACCTTGAAGAACGGTTTGTGGGTCCTTGGAATTCCTTCACCGGAGCGAATGTAAACAATTGTAACTAATCCCAATACTTAGGTTAAAAACTAAGTATTGGGATTCGATGATCGTTCGTTCGAGAATAGTTTGAGATGGTAGACTGTTTTTGATGACGCAGGACGAAGCGCTCGCAATACTGAAGACAGGACTCAATGTGTTCCTCACCGGCGAGCCGGGGAGCGGCAAGACGCATACCATCAACCGCTACGTCGCGTGGCTGCGCGAGCGGGGAGTGGAGCCAGCGGTGACCGCTTCGACAGGTATCGCGGCAACGCATATCAACGGTATGACAATACACTCGTGGAGTTGCATCGGCATCAAGCGCGAGGTGTCGGACTATGACATCGAAATGATACAGAGCCGCGAGAAAACCGCGAAAAGAATTATCGATACAAAAGTCCTCATCATCGACGAAATATCGATGCTCGATGCGGCGACGCTTGAGAGCGTCGACCGCGTCTTGCGGACGCTGCGGCGACGGCCCCTTCAGCCCGAACAGCCGTTCGGCGGGCTTCAGGTGATTTTCGTCGGTGACTTCTTTCAGCTCCCACCCGTCCAAACCCATGTTCGACCTACGAGGTCGAACATTCCAAATACAGGCATGTTCGCATTCGAGTCCTCGGCATGGAAAGAAGCGAATCCCGTCATTTGCTATCTCTCCGAACAGCACCGGCAGGAAGACGGCGACTTCCTCGATATGCTTTCCGCGATGCGTCGTGGCGCATTTACCCCCGCGCACCGTACGCGCCTGCGGTCGCGCGTCGGTATTATTTCCAAACAGACCATCGCAACGCGACTCTACACCCACAACGAGAACGTCGACCGCATCAATGCCGAGTCGCTCGGCAGGATAGAGGGGAAGTCGCACGTTTTTCAGATGTCTTCGCGCGGCGCGCAGCGCCTCGTTGAATCGCTCAAGGCGCAATGTCTCTCGCCCGAAACGCTCGATCTCAAAGAGGGCGCATCAGTGATGTTTACCCGCAACAACTTCGACGCGGGGTATGTGAACGGTACACTCGGGACTATCACCGGATTTTCAAGCCTCGGCGCGCCTGTCGTACAAACGCGTTCCGGCGGGATGATCACGGCCGAGACTGCCGAATGGGCGATACAGGATGGAAATAAAATTCTCGCAAAGATAACGCAAGTGCCGCTCCGGCTCGCGTGGGCAATCACGGTGCACAAGAGTCAGGGCATGTCGCTCGACGCGGCAATAATCGACCTCTCGCAGGCATTCGAATTCGGGCAAGGCTACGTGGCTATTTCGCGTGTGCGTTCACTCGCAGGACTCTTCCTCGAAGGGTTCAACGAGCGCGCGCTTGAGCTACACCCCAAGGTGGCCGCCGCCGACCGGCACTTTCGCGGCTACTCTGATGCGGTGCGGAAAAAGTTCGCATCGCTTGCGCCGAGTGAAAAAGAAAAGCTCGAAAAGAATTTTCTTCGTGCTATCGGCGCAAAAGAACCACGTCCAAAGGAGATAAACCATCAAGGCGATGCCTTGATGGTTACGGGTATCGAGAAGCTTCGCGAAAAATATCCCAACATGGGCAGGCCATGGAGCAAAAACGACGATACGCTTCTCGCGGCCATGTTCAGTGAGAAAAAACCGAATGCGGAGATGGCAAAACACTTCGGCAGGAAACCGGGCGCCATCCGCTCGAGGCTCGGGCACCTCGGCCTTGTACCGAATTTTTGGAAGCCGAGGAAGAAATAACAAGGCAGAAGCCCGTTCACTTAATCACTTACGCCATTACCGGAAAATTGATGATCTGCTTGCCGATTCTCACACCTTTAAATTTTTTCTGTCCAACCTTCTCGCTTGCACCGATTATTTCGATAGAGAGGGTCTTTCCGTTCTTGTCCACATCAACAATGATCTCGGGGGCGACCTCAATTGTCTTTGAGACCTTCCCTGAACGCAGGGAAATGTTTATTGCGTCAGCCTCTTTGTCATACGTGATTTCCATATCGTTCACGTTATCAAGAATCGGGCACATGCGCAATCCAGTGGGCCGTAAGCACTAAAATGACAGCACGCTCCCGTTTCACAATGACTTTCAAATGGATGCCGCCATATCGGCGATAATACTCTTTCCTTCCGCCCCAACTTTCGCGGATAACCTCCGGGAATCGGACAGCATCCGCGACGATATTTCTGGAGAGATGTCTGCGCCCCATTTTGAGCAGCGCATGATTGGTGAAGACAATTCGCATGCCCAAAATCATACACCCATCCGGCGCCTCGCGGCAGTGCATTTGCTTTGATACGATAGTACAAATGGCCGAAAATCAACAAAAAAGCGAAGTCGCGAGACGGGAGGAAGAGGTACTGAAATTCTGGAAAGAGCGCGATATTTTCAATAAATCGGTCGCGAAGGATGCCCCGAAGGGCGAGTATGTCTTCTACGACGGGCCGCCGTTCGCGACAGGCCTGCCCCACTACGGCCACATCGTTGCCTCCGTCATCAAGGACGTCGTCCCGCGATTCTGGACCATGCGCGGCTACTCCGTGCCGCGGGTATGGGGTTGGGATTGCCACGGGTTGCCCATCGAGAACATCGTCGAGAAAGAGCTCGGCTTCAAACACAAGAAAGACATCAAGGAATTCGGTGTCGCAAAATTCAACGAGACATGCCGCGCGCGCGTGCTCACCTATGCGGGAGAATGGGAAAAGATAATCCCGCGCATTGGGCGCTGGGCCGATATGGAGCACGCATACCGCACGATGGACAAGCCCTTTATGGAGTCGGTGTGGTGGGTCTTTAAGCAGATCTACGACAAGGGATTGGTGTACGAGGATTATCGCTCGATGCACATCTGTCCGCGTTGCGAGACGACACTTTCCCAACAAGAAGTCGCGGAAGGGTACAAGGATGTTAAAGACATTTCGGTCACGGTGAAATTCGAATTGGTTGATGAGCCGGGAACTTATCTTCTGGCATGGACAACGACGCCGTGGACATTGCCGGGGAACGTTGCGCTTGCAGTTGGCGCGGACATTACGTACGCAAAAGTGAAGACGGCAGAAGGTTCAGTGTGGCTTGCGAAAGAGCGTATACCGGCCGTAGTGCCTAATGGGGAAATTGTTGAGGAAAAAAGGGGGAGCGAACTCGTTGGTAAAAAATACAAACCGCTTTTTGATTACTACGCCAAAGATTCTTCGTTGAAGAATCGGGAGAATGGATGGAAAGTATATGCAGCGGATTTCGTGAGCACGGAGGATGGGGCGGGCATCGTGCACATCGCACCCGCATTCGGTGCGAACGACCGGGAACTTTTGAAGAAAGAGAGTTTACCGTTCGTCCAGCACGTCAATATGGACGGGACATTCAAGCCGGAAGTGAAAGATTTTGCTGGGATTGAGGTTAAACCTCAATCTGAAGACGATAAAACACGGCTCGGCGCGGATATCGCAATACTTAAATATCTTCAGGAACACGGCACATTGTTCTCGAAAGAGAATGTCACCCACTCGTACCCGCACTGCTGGCGCTGCGACACTCCGTTGCTCAATTACGCGACATCGTCGTGGTTCGTTGCCGTGACGAAGATAAAAGATGACTTGCTTCGCAACGCGAAGAACATCAATTGGTCGCCCGCGCACATAAAGACAGGAAGATTTGGTGATTGGCTCGAAGGTGCGCGCGATTGGTCCATCTCCCGCCAGCGATTCTGGGCGAGCGTCATTCCTATTTGGGTATGTGAAAAATGCAAAGAAAAGCGCGTGTTCGGTAGTGCGTCAGAACTTGAAGAAGCGAGCGGAAAAAAAGTGGATGACCTGCACAAACACATCGTCGATGAGATATCGGTGCCCTGCAAATGTGGCTCTACTATGCGACGTATTCCCGATGTCTTGGACACATGGTTCGATTCGGGCTCGATGCCGTACGGAGAGAAGCACTATCCCTTCGACTTCGCTCAGGGCAAGCCGTTCGAGTTTCCTGCAAAGTTTATCGCCGAAGGCTTGGACCAGACACGCGCGTGGTTCTACTACCTGCATGTGCTCGGCGGGGCGCTTTTCCGGAAGAATGCATTTCAAAATGTCATCGTCAACGGCATTGTCTTGGCGGAAGACGGCAAGAAAATGTCGAAGAAGCTGCAGAATTATCCCGACCCCATGGAGGTCGTGGATAGATACGGTGCCGATGCGCTCCGCCTCTATCTGCTTTCTTCGCCGGTGATGCAGGCCGAAAACTTGAGCTTTATGGAGAAGGGAGTGGACGAGGTCGTGAAGAAAAATATCGGGCGCCTCAACAACGTCCTCGCGTTCTACAAACTGTACGAGGACGGTACGTTGCGCGATTGGAAAAGTGAGAACATCCTCGACCGCTGGATACTCGCGCGGCTCGACCAACTTATTCTCGAATCAACGAAAGGCTACGAAGCGTACCAACTGGACACCGCCACACGCCCAATCGCGGGATTCGTCGATGACCTTTCCGTCTGGTACCTGCGTAGGAGCCGTGAACGCTTTAAGGAAGTGGGAGAGGACCCTTCGACTTCGCTCAGGGCAGGCAAAAAAGCGGCGCTTGCGACTTTACGCTACGTGCTCCACACCCTTTCCAAGGTACTGGCGCCCTCGATGCCGTTTTTTGCGGAATATCTCTTCCAAGCGGTCCGCGAGAGCGAGGACGAGGAGAGCGTGCATCTGGCGATGTGGCCGGAAGCGCGGGCGACCGCGAATTTCATCATGCGGCTTCTCGGTCAGGGGAGCGAAGACGCGCAGCTTATCGTCGCAATGGAGGCGGCGCGCCGCATCGTCTCCCAAGCGCTCGAGGCGCGCGAAAAAGCCGGCATCAGAGTACGCCAACCGCTCGCGTCACTCTCCGTCCCAAGCGGCACGACATTGTCACAAGAATATCTTTCCATCATTGCGGACGAGGTGAACGTAAAGAAGGTTGGCATCGGGAAGGAAATTGCGCTCGATACGAACATCACGGAAGCATTGCGGGAGGAGGG
>JBBUAA010000023.1:9722-11669 GCA_038061075.1 Patescibacteria group bacterium
TCGGGAAGGAAATTGCGCTCGATACGAACATCACGGAAGCATTGCGGGAGGAGGGATTCGTTCGCGGCTTTATTCATTCCGTTCAAGTACTGCGCAAGGATCAAAAAATGAATCCGCACAATGACGCAAAGGTGTCTGTTGAAGTTTCGGCAAATGTTAAAGCAATGCTTGAGCGGAACATAGATCAAATCCAGAAAGAAACGAAGACCCTGTTGCACGTTACGTTGAGCAACGAAGAGGGCACGGGGGTTGCCGGTATGCGTCTTGAGAAGATTTCCTGAAAGCTGAAACCTGACAGCTGACACCTGTCCCATCATGTACCAGAAATATCACACCGACGCGTTGGTCTTGGGAAGCCGCGAGAACGGCGAGAACGACCGCATCTTCAGCCTTTTTACGCGCGACTTCGGGCTCGTGCGGGCGCGAGCGAGAGCCGTCCGCAAGGAGGGCTCGCGGATGCGCTACGCGCTGCAGCATTACGCGCGGGCGGATGTGTCGCTCATAAAAGGCAGGCGCGGGTGGCGTGCGGCGGGCGCATCCGCGGTGAGGAACGCGACGGGGGACGCACGGAGCATCAGGGTATTTGCACGTATTGCCGAGCTCACGACGCGACTCGTGCACGGTGAGGAGAAGAATGACTATTTATTTTCGGTGCTCGCGGAAGCCCACAACGCACTCATGCGTGAACGTGTCGAGGCGAGTGCCACCATTGAAATAGTCTGTGTCGCCCGCGTTCTCTATGCGCTCGGGTATCTCTCGGCCGAGGCGCTCGAGACCGCCTTGTTCACCCACACCGCCTACACGGGTGAGCATCTGCTCGAAGCAGAAGGAATGCGCGACAAATTGCTTTCATCTATCAACAAAGCGATTACGGAAACCCATCTCTAACTATCTTCTAATTCGCGCGAATAAGCACATAGTTGCGGAGAACAAAACGAAGCCGCCGGTCCGCATAGGCACCGTGGTATCATTTCCGTATGGAGCCTTCCGGATCTCCTCACGAACAGGAAAAAATAGAGCGCTTGCGCCGCGCGATGTATAGCCGCTCCCTCGGGGAGAAGCTGCACGACCGGCCACGGCGTACGCTCGACGATATTCGCCCCGTCGTAGGTGAGGATTGGCACCATGAGGAACCTACGGTTTCGGGCACTATTATCGCGCCGCGCACCATCGGCCTTATGCGTTCCGTGCTCTGGTGGACCCTCGCGGTCGCGGCGGTCTTTTTTCTTGGTGCCGCGGCATTTTTCGGATACTACTTCACCGTCGGCGGCGGCGCCTCGCCCGCGTCTCCCGGCAACATCGGCATTTCGATATCAGGGCCCCCGCAAGTCGCCGGCGGCGAGCCGACCCAGCTCCAGATCGTCGTCACGAATCATAATCAAGTAGCCCTGCAGCTTGCGGACCTCGTGATCACCTATCCGAAGGGTACGCGTTCGCCCACGGACCTCTCGACCGAATTGGCGACACAGCGCATCTCGCTCGGAACGATCGAAGCGGGCGGTCGCCGTCAGGGGACTATTTCTGCGGTCTTTGCCGGAGGAAGCGGCACGGAGGCCAACGTCGCGGTCGACCTTGAATATCGTCTCGCCGGATCAAGCGCAATCTTCGTCGCCTCATCGAACTATCAGACCACCTTCAGCTCGTCGCCGGTCTCCGTGTCCATCGAGGGCAACATCGAGACGGTCTCGGGGCAGCCCGTCGAACTCACGGTGACCGTCGCCTCCAACACGAATACGCCCGTCAAAGACGTCCTCCTTTCGGTGGGCTATCCGTTCGGTTTTGCATTCAGTTCGGCCAGTCCGCAACCCGCGCGGGCGGGCATCTGGGAACTCGGTGACTTTGCGCCCGGACAAAAGCGCCAGATAATTCTTCGTGGCACGCTCAAAGGCGAGAGCGGGGACGAGCGGGTGTTCCGTATAACGGTCGGCACACGCAAGAGCCCGCAGG
>JBBUAA010000024.1:0-10372 GCA_038061075.1 Patescibacteria group bacterium
TGTCCCGCATATGCAACACATCTTAGGTGTTGCATTTAGAATTAGAACTCGCGCTCTTACCACCCCATCGTCAGCAGAGGCTGACTGGCTTACCGACAAAATCCCAATACTTAGGCGTAGACCTAAGTATTGGGATTTGGGACCTTCAACATTATTAAATGCTAACCGAGTGCGGCGATGCCGGGAAGCGTACCCTTGAGCAAATATTCCAACATCGCGCCGCCGCCGGTCGAGATAAATACGTCTCCGTCCATTTTCACGCCCGCTTGTTCAATAGCGGCGACTGTGTCGCCGCCGCCGAGCACGACCTTTGCATCGCTTTTGGACATCAATTCGGCAAGCTGCCCCGTGTAGGTGTTGTACCCCTGCTCGTAAATGCCGGTCGGTCCGTTCCACAAAATAAATTTGGCGTTCGCAATGACGGGCGCGAGCATCGCCACCGTGTCGGGGCCGCAGTCGACCATGCGGTCGTCCTCGTCCAAGTCTCCGGGCTTGACGACGCGCGCGTGACCATCCGGCTTTTCGACGGTGACATCGATCGGCGCGATGAAATGCGGGTG
Organism: Patescibacteria group bacterium; assembly: GCA_038061075.1. Lineage (GTDB taxonomy): Bacteria > Patescibacteriota > Minisyncoccia > Phycocordibacterales > UBA2100 > UBA10103. The sequence continues at coordinate 561 of JBBUAA010000024.1, forward strand.
CAGAAGCACGTCCGTCTGCGGCAACTCTTTCGAAATGAGTGATTTCCCGACCGGAAGTCCTTTCGCTTTAAAGACATCGTTCGAGAGAGCGCCGGTAATGAAGACTTTCTCGTATTTTTCGAGCAGCAGCTTGATAAGCGGCGCCTTCGTCTCAAATTTCGCCCCTCCGAGGATGGCAAATGAGGGCGAAGTCGGCTGGCGCGCCGCATCTATTTCGCGGACCTCGTCGCGCATAAGCAGTCCCGCGTACGAAGGCAAAAACTTCGGAACACCTGTCATCGTTGCGCTCTTGCGATGCGCGCTTGGGAACGCGTCGTTCACATATACATCAGCGAGTGAGGCAAGTTCTTGTGCATAGGAATCATCGCCGGCTATTTCACGTGGGTCACGTTGCAAATTTTCAATCATTATCATCTCTCCATCCTTCATCGCCGCCACAGCCTCATGCGCCATCGGTCCCACGAGATCGGGTACGAAAAAAGCGGGAAAATATTTCTTAAGTGCTTCTGCGACAGGGGCGATTGAGATCTTGTCGTGCGGCTTATGCCCGACTTTTGATGCAATTATCGTTCGCGCTCCGCGTTCGGAAAGAAATTTGACCGTCGGAAGTGAGCGTTCGAGTCGAAAAATATCCGACACGTTACCTTGCTCATCAATGGGCAAATCCATGCCCGTTCGCAACAAAACGCGTTTGCCTTTCAATTCACCCGCCGGTATTTCATCGATGCATCGCATGACTAGATATCCTCTATTGCCTGTAATAATGCTGCGAATTCTACCGCAGTAATGCTCGCGCGCCCCACGAGAAATCCCCGTACGTCGCCGTCGCGAAGCATGGCGCCCGCGTTTGCGGCGTCGATAGAGCCGCCGTAGAGAATTTTCGTCGAGTGTCCTACGGCACCGTGCAGCGCCACGATAGTTTTGCGGATAAAAATCGCCATCTCATGCATCTGACGCGGATTCATGGCGGTCTTCGCGCCGATGGTCCAGAGCGGCTCGTAGGTGATGATGACGCGATTGACCTTTTGCGGTACGACACCCGCGAGGCTGGCACGCAATTGTTCGCGGACGATGTCGTAATGTTCGCCGTCGTGCTTCCTCTCCTTCTCCCCGACACAGAGGATGGGGGTGAGCTTCAGGGCGAGAGCCGCGGCAACCTTTTTCTGCGTGTCGTCGTTGGTCTCACCCATCGCCCGCCGCTCGGCGTGACCGATGAGCACGTACGAAGCCTTGGCGTCTTTCGCCTGCGGCAGTGAAAGCTCGCCCGTGTACGCGCCGCCCGCTTCAAAATGCGCGTGCTGGACCGCGAAGGAAATTTTCTTGCCGCGATAGTTGGCTGCGAGTTCGCGCAGGTATAGGGCGGGGGGTGCGACGACGACGGCGCTCTGCTTCGCGCCCTCCGCCGCCCTCTTCGTCGCCTCAAAAAGTTTCTTCGCCTCCTTGAAGGAAGAGGGGTTCATCTTCCAATTCGCGACGACGAGCGCTTTTGCCATTGCGAGATTGTATCACGCAGGGTAGCTATCAGCTGTCAGGTTTCAGCTTTCAGTAGGTACCACCGTTTCATCCCCTGAAAGCTGACAGCCGGAAGCTGAAAGCTGGTTTACTCTTCCCTCCACAACGTGAATTTGTAATCGGTGGACACGGTCGGCGTAAAGGGGGGCGGGGAGAACGCGAGGACGCGGTCGTACCAAGTGCCTCCGGCATTGTATCCGGAAACGAGGGAGCCGCCGCTTGTCCACTTCGTCGCCGGCCGCAAGGTCGATACGACCGTTCCGAATCTGTTCAGTGTTGACCGCGTCACGTACGAAGAATAGTCCACAGGGGACGTGGGTACCTTGTGATCGCCGCTGTTGGTGTAGCGATTGCGGCCGAAGTACCCCGTCTGTGCCACGAAGATGCCGCGTATGGTCAGAACATCGGGAGAGTTCAGCGGTATGACGACGGAACGCTCCGCGACGGCGGTGAGTCCGACACTGCCGTCGGTAGTCGTATAGGTGATGTTGTTGGCAAGAATAATGTCGGGGGCATAAGCTCCACCGTCGGGCGCACTTACCTCATCCGCCGCGACAATGGTGACCTTGCCCGCTATCGTCCCTTCTATCCATGTCTTTGCCTCCGAATAGATGAGCCCGCAGCCGGAGGGAATCGCATAATTATTCACGAACACTTCTCCGCCGGAGGCGATGATGTGGTTGTCGGTAACCCATGTGCTTGTATCATCGGGGTGTTTGCTGTCCGCCGCGACCGTCGTGAAGACGCGGTACACATTTACGGTCCCGTTGGATTGGAAGATGAGATGGTACCCGCGGAGGTCGCTCCCCCCGACGGTGTTGCCGCTCAATGTATACGGAAGGTAGATCCCTCCATTTGACTGTGCGTAAGATTTCAAAGTCCCATAATTGGGGACCATATTCGGAAAGCTGATGTTGGGTACGGTCGCGCCCCATCGCCACAGCGCGTAGCCGGCTCCCGAGCCGAGCACTCCCGAGGCCGTGGTGCTCGCGGGATTACAGCCGTAGGAGGTGGTGCAATTCCAGCTTGACAGAGGACTGGTGACGTCCGAATCGTTGTATCCGTCCATGTGGATGCCGCCGTTGCCGTGGATAGGACCAGTCGAGGTCCCGGTCGAGCTGAACGCCGTATTGGCATTGAGTACGGTGGAGTACCCCGCGACCGACGGGCGCATGTAGCGGGCGGAGAGCGTGCGGGGAAAGAGCGGATTCGCGTCCGCCGTCCCCTTCGAGCTCAGGTCTATCCACTGCGGCACGCCGCACTGGAGATTTGCCGTCGCGGTGACGACGCTACTCCCCTGCGTACTGCCCTCCGGGTCAGTGACCGTGTAGGTGTACGGCGAGACTACACCTACTCCCGCGGTCATTATCGAGGGATTGTGAGCGAGGAACCAGCGGTAATATTCGAGTCCCGCTTCCGCGATGTGGAGCGCCTGCTCGCGGCCATAGAGCGCGCGACCGTAGCGCGACTGCTGGAATACGTACCCCGTTATCGAACTCATGATGAGCGCGAACACGCCCATGAATGCGATGACTAGAAGTATGGTCACGCCGCGGGAGTAGCTTCCGGCTTTCAGCTTTCGGCTGTCAGAAAATGCGCGTCTAACTTTTACCGCGCCTCTGTGATTTCTTTTGTTTTTCATATTCTGAAAGCTGACAGCTGAAACCTGATTTAACAAAATCACCTACTGGGTGAAAGCTATTTGAGGTTTCGGAGTGCGGCGGAAGAGCGCAGGGTCACGGGCGGGGGCGTCGTGCTCTGGTCGACGTCCACGACGACGCTGACCGTGACGAAGCGGACTTCGGCGACTCTGGTGTAATCGGTGATCTGTACCCCGTTCCTGTCATAGTAGGCGAAAACGTTGACGCCCTGCGCGGTGTTGCGCACATAATCGGACACGGTCGAGACGGTCTCCGCCCCCGTATACACCGGCGGGTCGCCCGACGGGTCGATGACGCCCTGAAGAAGCAGTTCACCCGAAATAGAGTAATGCACCTTCTCCGCAAAGGGATCTCCGTCGACATCCGCATAGAAGACGAAGTCGTTCGTCCCGAACGAGACGATGGGGTACGCGCCGTCGCTCGCGTACGCGACCTCGCGCAGGACGCGCGTCATGGTGTCTATACCGCGCTCCGCGGAGGTGACCGCGGTCGCCTGCGCGACGGTGTATGCGTTGCTCTTGTAGAAGAACTGCACCGACGTCGTGACCGCGAGGATGACGATGGTAAAAAGTCCGATGTATATGACCGCTTCCAAGAGGGTCATCCCTGCCTGCGCAGGCAGGCCGCGTGAAAATTTTCTTGTATCAAGCTTCATATCAATTCATCAATTCAATAGTACCGACGAACGCGATGTGCCCGTCACATTTATATCGGACGGACCGTACGTTGGGTATCCGGACATTGAGACCGTGACCGAATAAACGCCGTTCGTGAGAGAGCCGAAGAACGCCTGCCCGCAGGCATCCGCGATAATGGTCTGGTCGTACGAGCCGCCCTTCGTGAGGCGGACCGTCGCCCCCGAAACAGACGCTCCGGCGCCGGTCTTCACGTCAATGAGAAGGGAATTCGTCGTGTGCGGCGAGAGGAAGAGCTTCGTCGCCACGGACGTATTCGGTGCAAGCACTATAGGCTGCGGCACACAGGAGGACGCAATGTCATAGCCGGTGGCTGCGGCGACCGTCATCGTATACGTATCCCATTCAAGAGCCGAAAGTGCGAGCACGCCCGAAGCATTTGTCGTGAGTGACTGGCTGTATTTATAGGTCGAGGGCGGCCCGTAGTCTATTACCTTCAAACCCTGCAGTGTGAACGGGACCGCGATCCCCTGCCCGCTCTGGTACGTAAGGCTCCAATCTTGGACCGTAGGCGATGGCGCGTTCGGGTCTTGGGCGACAAGGTACGCCTCCAAAATGAGGCTCGGATATGCATCCGCGGGGATGACGCCCAAGTCGACGGATGTTCCGGCGGAAAATCCCGCGCTGTTGCCGGGCAGGACCGAATCGGGGACCAATGCAGAGTCGGAATAGTACACATGATAGGTGATGGTCGTCTCCGACGGACGGTTGTCGTGCCAACTGAATACGCCCCAGCGCGAAAGCGCGACGGGGGTGATGGTCTGTGAACGTAAGGAAGCCGGTCCGGTCCACGGCTGATTGCCCGCGAACCGCGCCTGATTGCCGGCAATTTCGATGTAGAAGCTCGTCGATTGGTTTATCTTGCTCTCATCCGTAAAGGAGTCCGTCCAAGTATTTGTGGAGAGGGAATATGTATTGATCGTCATGCTTGAGAGCAGGTCTATCCGGAAGATGACGGTCGTCGTCTGGTTGGCCGATACGGTCAAGGGTCCCTGCGCCGGATTCGCGGTGCTGTAGGTCTGATCGCTGTTGTATCCGGACTTTGATACCGTCACGGCATAGCCGGCCGCCGCCGGAGCGCCCGCAAATACGACCATGCCGTCCACATTGGTGTACGTGGTCACATCGATCGCGGGGTTCGTCGTGGTATTGGTGATACGTACCTGCGCATTTCCAACGGGTGCTGACGCTGCATTCACGACCGTGATCGCGAGTGTCCCGCACGGGGTCGAGGGCGGACATGCTATTTCCATTCCGTTGGGAGGCTCGATGCGCGTCACGAGTACGATGTGGCGGTCGCCTTGTTTGGATGCCCACGACACATCGACCCGCGCGACCTTGTAGTCGAGCGGTATCGAGTTTGCGTCTGACGCCCCCGTGCCGTCGGCGGGGTCGTCGACATACGCGATGAAGGTGCGACGCGTATAGGAAATGCCGTTCAATACGACCGTCTCGGACTGCGCGATCGACCCCGCGGGGATGCCGCCGACCGTCCCGACTCCGTCGTACGAGAGACTCCGGATGTATTCCATACGCTCGCCGGAAAGGGCGACCGCGCCTGCGCGCGCTTTATTATTGGAGACCACTTCGACCGCAAGCTGGAAGGCGGCGCTGATTCCCATAAAGACCACGAGCATGAGCGCGCTCCCCACAACGACGTCGATGAGCGAAGCGCCGCGGGAATCAGTTCGTAGAACGTAGAACGTAGAACGTAGTCGATACGATTGGTGTTTCATGTTTTTCTACGTACTACGAACTACGTTCTACGTACTACCCAATATTTTGCGAAAGCTGGTATATAGGCGCCATCATCGAGACTGCGAAGAATCCGACCGCGGAGCCGATGAGGAGCATGAGGAACGGCTCGACTATCGTCGACATATCTTTCGTCTTGCGGTCGACCTCGTCTTCGTAATAAACCGCCAGCCGCTTCAGCATCTCCGCCAACGCTCCCGTCTCCTCGCCGACCGCCGCCATCTCCCCGACGAACGGCGGGTACAGATCCTCGCGATGTATGAATGCGGAGGAAAGCGGCTCCCCCTGCCGTACCCGCTTCTCCGCATCGGCAATAACCTGACGGAAATAATAATTTTGAACGACCTCGCCGACGATGGCGAGCGATTGCAGGACGTCGACTCCCGAAGAGAGGAGTGAAGCGAGCGTGCGCGCGGTGCGCGCGGCATTGACCTCACGTATCATCGGTGCGATGAGCGGCACGTGCAGGAAAAAGAAATCGCTCGCCCGCCGTCCCGCAGGGGTCCGGAGGGCCGCATATATGACGGCGAAAAAGGCGATGATACCCCCGACCGCGAGCACGGTGTACCGCACGAGAAAATTGCTGACCGTGATGATGAACTGCGTCGAGGCGGGAAGTGTGGCATTCACCTCGGCAAAGGTCTGCGCGAGGACGGGGACCACTTTGATCATCATGAGAATGCCGATGCCGCCTATAGCGATAAGAATGATGGCGGGATAGATCATGGCGCTCCGTATCTTTTTCTTGAGCTGGTACATGCGCTCCATCTGGTCGGAGACGAGCACGAGCGAGCTCGGAAGGTCGCCCCCTTCCTCGCCCGCGCGTACCATCGCGGTGAAAAGCGACGAAAAAATATGCGGAAATTTTGCGAGCGCGTCATGCAGGGTATCCCCGCGCCGCACATTGCTTGCTATTTCCCCGATGACCTGCTTGAGCTTGGGATTCTTCGTCTGACGCTCAAGCACCGCGAGAGCGCGGGCGAGCGAAAGGCCTGCGGAGAGCATGGCGGAGAGGTTCCGCGCGAAAAGTATCTTGTCGAACTCCTTGACCCGCGTGAGCATCGCATTTATCCGGTCTATGCCGGGAAACCCATGCGCGCCGTCATCGGACACCGTGACTATCTTCCCTCCCTCGCGGCGCACAATCGCATAGAGCTCGAAACGGTCGCGTGCTTCCGCGACGCCGGTGTAGACTTCCCCGTCGGTCTTTTCCGCCGTGTAGCTGAACTTCGCCATTACAACAGTATATGGTATTTCGTATTTAGTATCTGGTATCGAAGACAATTCGGGGGATTAAACACAAGCGATATACGAAATACTGTCCGCCTACTCCGTCACCACGCGCAAGACTTCTTCAATAGTAGTCACGCCCTGCGCGGCTTTGAAAATGCCGTCCTCGCTCATCGTGAGCATGCCTTCGCTCCGCGCCTGTTTCTCGACATCGTCGGCGGTCGCATTTTTCATCACAAGCTCTTTGATGGTCGGGGTGACGGCGAGCGTCTCGTAGATACCGACGCGCCCCGAATAGCCCGCGGGACATTCGGGCGAGTCTTTCGCCCTGTAGAAGGAAATATTTTTCCACGTCGCGTCTTTCGCCGCGGCCTTCTCGTCTTTGAGCGCGCGCAGGACGGCGCCCGCATCGATGCCCTTCTCGAGCTGCGTCTGCTCATCGCGTGATAGCTCGTACTTCTCGCGGGATGGGCAGAGTTTGCGCACCAAACGCTGACCGATAACGACGCGGAGCGTGGATACGAGAAGGAACGGCTCGACTCCCATGTCGAGGAGGCGCGGTATCGCGCCCGCGGCGGAATTCGTGTGGAGGGTCGAGAGGACGAGGTGGCCGGTGAGTGCGGCGTTAATCGCCAAGCTTGCGGTCTCTTTGTCGCGGATCTCACCCACCATGACAATGTCGGGGTCCTGACGCACGAGGGAGCGCAGTCCGTTGGCGAAGGTGAACCCTATCTCGGGACGCACCTGCGTCTGATTGATCCGCTTCATCTGATATTCGATGGGGTCTTCGATGGTGGAGATATTCACGTTGGGCGTATTTACGAGGTCGAGCAGGGTGTAGAGCGTCGTGGATTTGCCGGCGCCAGTCGGCCCGCAGGAGAGTATCATCCCTGTCGTCGCGCGCATCGCCGAGTGCATCTGCTCCAAGGCGAGCCCGTGGAAACCGATCGACTCGAGCGTGAAGCCTGAGATGGAATCGCGCAAGAGGCGCATGACGATCTTCTCGCCGTAGTACGTCGGCAGGACGGACACGCGGAACGATATTTTCTCGCCGCCCGACTCCGCGCCGAAGCGTCCGTCTTGCGGGAGTCGGTGCTCGTCGAGCCGCATATTCGCAAGCACTTTGACGCGCGCCGTGATGGCGGGGGCGGCGTGTTTCGGCAATTCCATCGCGTCGTGCAGGATGCCGTCGATGCGATAGCGTATGAGAAGCGTCTCTTCCAGAGGCTCGATGTGGATGTCGCTCGCCCCCTGCGCATTCGCGTGCCGCAGGAGCGTGTCGATGATGCGGACCGCCGAGACGCCTTCCGCCATCTGGCGCAGGTCCTCCTCCTTTTCTTTCGCAGTCCCGCTCTTTGCAAGCGCCTCCGTCTCGCGCTTGATGACGTCGCCCAGATTATCTTTGAGCCCCTGCTGATATTGCTTGAGTGCGAATTTTATCGATGCGACGTCGGTCAGACGCGGCAGGATCTTGAGGCGCGTCTTCTTCTTGATGAAGTCGATAGCGGCGAGGTCATCGGTGTCGAGCATCGCGACTTCCAATTCATCGCCGTGGTGGTTGTAGGCGATGATGTTGTTGCGCCGCGCGACTGGTTCGGGAATGAGGCCAAGCGTCTCGTACTTGATGACGGTGCCGACGAGGGAGACGAACGGAATGCCGAGGATGTATGCATACGTACGGCGCAGCTCATCCTCCCCTATCGAATTGTGCGCCGTGAGGATGTCGCTCACCTGCTTCCCGCTCTCCTTCGCCTCCCGCTCCGCCACGTCGAAATCTTTCTGGCTAACTAGCCCCGCGTCGGCGAGAAATGATTTGAGGTGTGTGTCGCTGATATACATGGTGAATAGGTTCTAGGTGCTAGGGACTAGGTGCTAGAAGACACAATTATAGCATCGTGCATCATCTTTCCATGCGTCCCAGCCGTTTATACACCTCGCCGTCGTTGCGTTTCCCGATGAGCGGTATGTCGAGGATATCCCCGCGTACATTATAGATGATGCGGTATTCACCGACGTCGACACGATACCAATCAACGCCTTTGAGGCGCTTGGAGTCAGGCGGAAACGGGTCGCTACAAAGCGCAATGATCTTCCCGTCGATTTGATCGAACTGCTTCAAAGGCAGTTTGTTCAAGAATTTTTTTGCTCTCTTACCGAGTGCGGGAATTAACATGAGTACGTGCACGCATTTTCTTCAAAAATGCCGCTGATTGCGCGGGGGTAAGAAACCCCTCCTTTGCCGCTTTTTCCGCCCGCTCTCCCCAAATTTGGTCTTCCACTTCTCGAAATCGGTCCGGGTCGACAAACGCAATCATGCGAGCGACCGGGCGCCCTTTTTTGGTAATGATGACGGGTTGCCGCTGTACGGAATCCAAAAGTTCTCCGAAGCGGTTCTTTGCTTCCCTCGCGGGTATGATGGTTACTTTAGCCATAAGAGCCATTGTAGCTACTTGAGGTAAATTGTCAAGGGAAGCTGTACGCAAACAAGGCTTTGTGATATGACGCGTGTGGGAGTCTTCAATGATGGAGACGTCCCGTAACCAGATGGAGGATGCCATGCGTGAATTGAGCGCACGGGAAAAGGCCAACGTGCTTCGGGTCGCAAAAGATCACGTCCCGAACAAGACCGTTCCGAGCCGACTATCTACGGTTCGCGGTGCGGTCGCCACAGCACTCGCTGAATCGGGATTTTGGTTTGCGGGGCTCGGAAGCAACCGCGAAAGAACAACCAGTATCGAAATCGCGCGAGCACTTGAGCTCAAGGGCGGTTTGCAGGCTCTCGCGGAATGGGACAAGAACTCGGACCGCAAAACCGTCTTGGCAGGGCTCGACACAACGATTATGAATCTGCAGTGACCAGCGTCACTCGGATTGCGACTCATGTGCGCGGCGGAGATACGCCGCCTTGAATTAAAGACTGAGGTGCAACGTTTGAAAAACTGAACATACCCGCACGGTA
>JBBUAA010000025.1:0-6226 GCA_038061075.1 Patescibacteria group bacterium
GCGCTTGCACGAAGAGGCCAATCCTTTTGCTACAATAAGGTTCAATGTTCCTCAGCCTCAAATCCATCGAGCTCGTGGGGTTCAAATCCTTCGGCAAAAAGACCGAGCTCCTGTTCGCCTCGCCCATCGCCGCTATCGTGGGGCCCAATGGGAGCGGCAAGTCGAATGTTGCCGAGGCGTTCCGTTTCGTTTTGGGCGAGCAGTCGATGAAATCCATGCGCTCGAAAAAGGGCGAAGACCTTATCTGGGGCGGCTCGCCCGCGCTGCCTCGCATGAACCGCGCGGGGGTGAAAGTCGTTTTCGATAATTCCAAACGGCTCCTCGACCTCGATTTCAAGGAAGTCGTCGTCGAGCGCGTCGTCCACCGCGACGGGGTCAATGAGTACCTTTTGAACGGGACACCGGTGCGTCTCAAAGACGTCATCCGTCTCCTCGCGGGGGCCAATATCGGCGGCTCCGGCTACCAGATTATCTCGCAGGGGGAGGCCGACAGAATTCTCAACGCCTCACCGCGCGAGCGCAGAGAAATGGTGGAAGACGCGCTCGGCCTCAAGCTCTATCAGCACAAAAAGGCGGAGAGCGAGCGCAAGCTCGAGGAGACGGGCATCAATATAGACAAGACCAAATCGCTCCGCCGCGAAATAGGCCCGCACCTTAATTTTCTCCGCACGCAGGTCGAGAAAATAGAAAAGGCGCGGGAGCTTAGGGGCGAGCTTGCCACAAAATTGAACGACTATCTCGCGCGCGAGCATGCGTGGATAACGCAGGAGGACGCGCGTCTCACCGAAGAAGTGCGCGCGCATGAGAGCGAGCTCAAGAAACTCACGGCGGGCGTCGCCGATGCCCGCGGCAAACGCGGGAGTTCCTCCGACACCGCGATACAGGGCTTGAGCGCCAAGCTTTCCGAACGCGAGGCGAAGCTCGCCGAGGCGCGGCGCGAAAGCGAGCGGATCTCGCGCGAGCTCGGCCGCGCCGAAGGCGCGCTCGAAGCCACGAATGTGACGGTAGAGCAGATAGTGCCGGTGCCGCATGTGCGTCAATTCGCGCGCGACCTCGACGCGGCGCTTGCGGATGCCGAGCGCGCGGGCGACCCCGCCTCGCTGCGCTCTGTCATCACCGATGTCCGCAACCGCATTAAGGCGTTCATTGAGGGGCTCACCGGCATCGCGCCGGAGACGAACGAGGAAGTGCGCCAACAGGTACAGACGCTCTCCGGCTCGCTCGACCGCGTGCAAAAAGAGGAGACGGCGCTCGCGGGCGAACTGGAAGATCTCCGCCGCAAAATTGCCGAAGTGCGCGAAAGCGGATTTGCCGCCGAGCGCGACCTCATCGAACTTGAAGCTGCGGTACGCGAAGCACAGGGCAAGCTGCATTCCGTGCAGGCGGCGCGTGCGAGCATTGCGTCCTTACGTCAGCGTTTTGAAGAAGAGGTACGGGAGGGGATAGCGCTCATCGGGGCCGCCGTCCACGGGTGGGAGCGGGCGGAAATGCCGCAGGGTGCGCTTTCGGAAGAGCGGAGCGTGCAGGAGAAACGCCGGCGCGACATCGAGCGGTTGAAGATAAAGATAGAGGAGTCGGGGATAGGAAATGGCGAGCAGGTGGTCACCGAATTCAAGCAGACGAAGGAGCGCGACGAATTCCTGGCGAGAGAACTCGTAGACCTTGAGCGCTCCGCCGCGTCGCTCAAGGACATCATCGCGGAACTTGAAAAGACGATAGACGCGCGCTTCCACGACGGTCTCAAGCACATCAATGAGGCGCTGAAGAACTTTTTTGCGAAACTGTTCGGCGGCGGCGCGGCGAAACTTTTTGTCGAGGAACCGAGACGCCGCGTCAAGCGCGATGTGTTGGATGAGGAAGAGGATGACGAGGACGAAATTCCGGAAGAAGAGGAATTGTATGCGGGGCTTTCAATAGATGTATCGCTTCCACGCAAGAAGATACGCGGGCTCGAAGTTCTCTCCGGCGGCGAGCGCGCGCTTACTTCGATAGCACTCATCTTTTCGATGACGCAGGTGAATCCGCCGCCCTTCCTCATCCTCGACGAGACCGATGCGGCGCTCGATGAGGCCAACAGCAAGCGCTACGCCGACATGGTCCGCGAGTTGGGGCAAAAGTCGCAGCTCATCGTCATCACGCACAACCGCGCCACTATGAGTGCCGCGGGCGAACTCTACGGGGTCACGATGGGGCAGGACGGGGTTTCAAAATTGTTGTCTGTCAAACTTGAGGAGGCAGAGAAGGTTGCAAAGTAAGCCTCTAAGGGTTAGAGTGTCGCGGTCTGGGGAAGTGCAGCGAGTGAAGCGGAAGTTTACTTCCGTTTCCGAGCAAACAACCCAGCTATGAAATAACTATGTTGAAAATACGGATGCAGCGGACGGGGCGTATCAATAGCCCTTCATATCGCATTGTCGTCGTCGAACACACCGAAGGCCCGAAGACGGGTAACATCGTCGAGAAAGTCGGCACATACGACCCGAAGACCAAGGAGAAAAAGCTCGACGCGGAGCGCATCAAGTATTGGATATCCGTCGGGGCACAGCCGAGCCCGACCGTCCACAATATGCTCGTGTCGCTCGGCATTATAGATGCGAAGAAGATAAACGTCCTTCCGAGGTACAAGGCTCCCGTGGATGCGGCGGCGGAAGCCGAGAAGGCGGCTGCGGAGAAAGAAGCCGAAGCTGCCGCAAAGGCGGCGGCCAAGGAAGCTCACGACGCGCAGGTAGAGGCGGAGAAAAAGGCGGCCGAGGAAAAGAAGGGTGAGGCCGTAGCAGAAGCTCCCGCTGAAGAAGCGAAAGCGGAGGCGAAGGAGGAAGCTGTCCCCGCTGAGAAAGCCTAGATTTGATATACTGAAGCCGATTACAAGATAGAACGACCGATATGGATCAGGATCAGAAATTCTTGGAGTACGTAGTGAAGGCATTGGTGGATAATCCGGATGACGTGAAGATTACCCGCGTCGTCGACGAGATGGGCGTCTTGCTCACGCTCTGCGTCAACAAAGACGACATGGGCAAGGTCATCGGAAGGAGCGGCCAGACCGCGAAGGCCATCCGCACCGTCCTTCGCGTCGTCGGCATGAAAAATGACGCGCGCGTCAATCTCAAGATTGAGGAGCCGGAGGGGAGCGAGCCCCGTCAAGGGCGGGACGAGCGGGGCACAGGCGAAAGCGCGGCTCCCGCGACACCGTACGTCCGCGACACGACCGTCGATGATGTCATCAGGGATCTCAAAGGGGAATAGCTTTCAGCTGTCGGCTTTCAGCTTTCAGGTAAGGAACCAGCTTGAACCTTCTGACAGCTGACAGCTGAAACCTGAAAGCTGTTATGTTGCACTTCCACATCATCACGCTGTTTCCCGAATCCATCGAGCCGTACCTCGCGAGCTCGATCATCGGCCGCGCGCTTGCCGCGAAGAAAATAAAGATATCGTTCTACGATCCCAAAAAATTTACTCGCGACAAATACGGGCGCGTCGATAGGCGTCCGTACGGCGGCGGCCCCGGAATGGTATTGGAGCCGGACGGAGTATTGCGGGCGGCACAAAAGGCGATAGGGAATAAGAGGGGAGTCGAAAAGATATTTTTCTCGACCGACGGCGCGCAATTTGACGAGGCGATGGCAAAGAAACTTTCCAAAAAGAAAGACATTCTTTTCATCTGCGGACACTACGAAGGCGTGGACGCGCGGGTGCAGAAAATCCTCAAGGCCAAGAAAGTGACGGTCGGCCCGTACGTGCTCACGGGCGGCGAGCTGCCCGCGGCCACGATGATAGATGCGGTCTCGCGCTTCGTCACGGGAGTTCTCGGAAAGGCGGAATCATTGGAGGCATCCCGCGTCTCCAGTCCGGAAGTCTACACGCGCCCCAATGTGCTCATATGGAAAGGCAAAAAATACAAAGTGCCCGAAGTCCTCAAATCCGGCCATCATGCGAAAATAGAGGAGTGGAAGAAACGCAACAACTTGGGAGGTTAAACCTCCCAAGATTCGTATGAAAAAATCGGGAGGTTAAACCTCCGGAGAATACTCGCGGTAATAGTCACGCGCGTCTTCCAGCATTCTCCCCAGCTCCGGCATTCGGTCGTAATACTCTCGTATACCTGCGCCGGTGATTTTCTGCGCCGTCGCATCTTTGCTGAAAAATTCTTTCGCACTTGAATACGGATACTCAAGCAGCTGAGTGCGAATCTTTTGGACGTCACATTTCCCTTGTTTCCATTTCGGCTCAAACAATTCTGCGGGATTCAAAATAACGTAGGGAATCACTTTCTTCAGATACCGGTCATCGTCAATGTGCTTCGCTTTGTATGTGCCGGCAAACAAGGCTCCCGTCCGCTCCCGCCTCGCATTGAAGTGCATCGTGTAAGCCGTAAAGACTTTTTGCATGAACCGCGCTATACCGCCATCTTGTAATTGTTGCAGAACGAAATGGACGTGCGTCGGCATGAGCGAGAAGGCAGCAATGTCCACGAGCGGCTTGCCGCGATCCGAGGGTTCTTCCGCAAGGAGGGAAGGAAAATCTTTTCGGTATCTGTCGGAAATCGCCTCGGTGCTGTCCCCATTGGAAATATACAGAAGCCCCATAAAGCGCTCGTAGTCAGTCTTCGACTCGAACACCCGGCGCTTATCGACGCCCCTGTTGTAGCAGTGGTACCACTCGTCCGTCACGCAAGGCTGCCGCGTTGCCATCCTGAAATCGTACCACGAATCTTGGGAGGTTAAACCTCCCAAGATTATGATTCTTGCCCCTTATCCAACCCCAATCTTGCTCTTTCGGCTCCTCGTTGTTCTGTAGTTGCTTGGTACCAGTGCCAAACCATCATTTGGAGGAGCTTGCTCTGCTCTATTAAAGTTTTACCCGCTACGGTATCAGGATTATCTTTGATAGCGGCTACAGTCTCCTCAATCAATGTGCGTAAATCTCCCAACGTCTCTTTGTCATGCTCTTTATCAGCCCATCTGTCTCCGCCGAGTTCTGTAAACATTGCGTTCCATTTCGCTTCGCGCTCTTTGCTCCATGCTTTATCACCTTCAAAATACGGCGGGGGACCCTCGTTTTCACCATCTTTAGTTCCTTGAGGACCTCCTTGTTTCATTTTCATTTCAGACATAGTTTCTTTTTTAGGATTCCCTAGTACAGCGAATCATACCACCGCGCGTACTGTCCGTACACACTTCAAGGATCTGCCTTCTTAAGGCATCACTTCTTGGGAGGTTTAACCTCCGGAGATTATTTATAGACAACGATTGAGCGCGACTGTCAAGATTGAGGGGGGCGGAATACGGTGATACAATCCCGCGACATTTGCAGCAAAGCCGATTGTGTCACGGATGCGCTTTTTGCAAGCTAAGGGTTAGGGACAAGTGTTTTTGATACAGAAAATTTAATAACGTTCGACAGTACGGCGCGCGGGCGTCGCACGTAATTATTGTTGTTGCATGGCAAAAACGAAGCACGCAGTCCGGCCGCAGAAATACTTCGGCAAGTTCCGTGAGCCCTTGGTGAAGTTGCCGAGCCTCGTCGAGTCGCAGATCGCATCATTCCGCGAATTCGTGGAGGGAGGCGCGGAGCGCGTGTTCAAAGAATTCTCGCCCATTTCGGACCACTCCGGAAAGAAATTCGAATTGAAGCTGGTGAAATTCTCGTTCGGCGAACTCCGTTGGGACGAGCACTATGCCAAGCGCACCATGCGCACCCATGAGGCACCGCTTTCGATGGTCGTGCGTCTGAAGAACAAGACGACCGGTGCCGAGAAGGAGCAGGAAATATTCCTCGCGGATTTTCCGTGGATGACCCCGCACGGTACTTTCATCATCAACGGCGTCGAGCGCATCGTCGTCCCGCAGCTCGCCCGCTCGTACGGCGTATTTTTTGAATCTGTTCCCTACAAGGGCAAGAACTATTTTGCCGCAAAGATAATCCCCGCCCGCGGCGTCTGGATCGAGATAGAATCGGACGCCGACGGCGGCATCTACGTGAAAATAGACCGCAAGCGCAAATTCCCCGTCACGGCACTCCTGCGTGTCTTGGGACTCACGACCGAGAAGGATATCTTGAGCCGTTTTGAAAAGTCCCGCCCCGCGGCGGAGGCCGTGTCCGCGACCCTTGCGCACGACCACGCGACGACCGCCGAGGAGGCATTTGTCGAGATCTACCGCAGGCTCCGCGACGGCGACATCGCGACGCCGGAGAGCGCGCGCGAGCACGTGAAGGCGATACTTTCCGC
>JBBUAA010000025.1:6326-10787 GCA_038061075.1 Patescibacteria group bacterium
TCCCAGCTCATGCAGCAATACAACACGCTCGATGAGATAGAACACCTCCGCACGCTCTCGACACTCGGTCGCGGCGGTCTCACAAGCGAGCGCGCCGGACTCGAAGTGCGCGATGTCCACTCCTCGCACTACGGCCGCGTCTGCCCCATTCACACACCCGAAGGCAAGAACATCGGGCTCGTACTCCACATGTCGCTCTATGCCCGCCCCAACGAATTCGGCATCATCGAGACGCCGTATGCAAAAGTGGAGAAAGGCCGTCTTACGAAAGACATCGTCTATCTGAACGCGCTTGAGGAGGAGGAATTTGCCATCGCGCACGCGGGCGTCGCGCGCGACGAGGGGGGTCACATCACGGATAAATTCGTCGAGGTGCGCATGAGCGGGAAACCGACCTTGGTGAAGCGCGAGAATGTCAATTACATGGAAGTCGCGGGCAACCAGCCGTTCTCCGTCGCGACCTCGCTCATCCCGTTCGTCGAGAACGACGACGCGAACCGCGCGCTCATGGGTTCGAACATGCAGAAGCAGGCCGTCCCGCTTGTAGTCCCCGAGGCGCCCGTCGTTGCGACCGGCGTCGAGGCGGTGGCTGCACGCGATTCCGGCAGGCTCGTCCTTGCGGCGGAGGCAGGTGAAGTTTCTTATGCCGACGCACAGACCATCAAGGTCAAAAATGCGGACGGGAAGACCAAGGAATACAACCTAGTAAATTTTATGCGTACCAACGGCTTCACGACTTTTCACCAGCGACCGGCGGTCGCGGTGGGCGACAGCGTGAAAAAGGGTACGGTACTGGCGGACACATCCACATCCGCGGGCGGACAAATGGCCATCGGCCAGAACGTCCGCGTCGCATTCCTTCCGTGGTTCGGTGCCAACTTCGAAGACGCGATAGTCATCAGCGAGCGGCTCGCCAAGGACGCGCGCTTCACTTCGATTCACATGGAGGAATTCGTGTGTGTTGTGCGCGACACGAAACTCGGTGCCGAAGTCACGACGCACGACATTCCCAACGTTTCGGAATTCAAACTGCGCAATCTCGATGAGGACGGCGTCGTCCGTATCGGCGCCGAGGTGCGCCCCGGCGATATCCTCGTCGGCAAAGTCACGCCGAAAGGCGAGACGCAGCTCACGCCCGAGGAACGGCTCCTGCACGCGATTTTCGGAGAGAAGGCAAAGGACGTCAAAGACACTAGCTTACGCATGGACGGCGGAAAGCGCGGCCGCGTCGTCGGCATCAAGGTGTTTTCGCGCGAGAGCGGCGACAGCCTTGAGAGCGGCGTCATCAAGCGCGTGCACGTGGAGGTCGCGCAATTGCGCACCATCTCGGTGGGCGACAAACTCGCCGGCCGTCACGGCAACAAGGGCGTCATCTCCCGCGTACTCCCCGAGGAAGACATGCCGTTCGACGAACAAGGCAATCCGGTGGACATCATTCTGACCCCACTCGGCGTGCCTTCGCGTATGAACCTCGGCCAGATACTCGAACTGCACCTCGGCCTCGCGGCGGAGATGCTCGGCTATCAGGCTATCGTGCCGTCGTTCTCCGGCGCCACCGAAGAGGAAATCCGCGATGAGCTCAAAAAAGCGGGCGTGTCCGAAAGCGGCAAGCGCGTACTTTTCGACGGGCGTACGGGAGAGGCGTTCGCACAGCCCGTTTCCGTCGGCGTCATGTACATGTTGAAGCTGCACCACATGGTTGAGGACAAGATACACATGCGCTCCATCGGGCCCTACTCGCTCACGACGCAACAGCCGCTCGGCGGCAAGGCCCAGAATGGCGGCCAGCGCGTGGGAGAAATGGAAGTGTGGGCATTCCTCGGCTACGGCGCCGCATACTCGCTCCGAGAAATTCTCACCATCAAATCAGACGACATCCTCGGACGGAGCGCGGCATTCGACGCGATTGTTTCCGGCAACCGCATCGTGGAGTCGAATACTCCGGCGACCTTCAACGTCCTCGTGCGGCATCTGCGGGGCTTAGGCATCGATATCGAATTTTTAGAAAATAGGCCCGACGAACGCGTCTAAACGCCAACCAATCTTAACCTGACACTATTACACTATGCAAAAACGAAAAGACATCATTCCGCAGGATTTTGAGGCAGTCGCGATGAAGCTAGCTTCTCCCGAGCGCGTATCGGAGTGGTCGTACGGCGAGATAACGAAGCCGGAGACCATCAACTACCGTACCCAGCGCCCCGAGAAGAACGGCCTCTTCGATGAGCGCGTGTTCGGGCCCGAGAAGGACTACGAATGTTACTGCGGCAAATACCGCGGCATCCGCTTCCGCGGCATCGTCTGTGAGAAATGCGGTGTCGAGATAACGCGCGCCATCGTGCGCCGCGAACGGATGGGCCACATCGACCTCGCGACGCCGGTATCCCACATCTGGTTCCTGCGCGGCATCCCCTCGCGCATCGCACTCATGCTCGGACTCTCCGCCGCTGAGGTCGAGAAAGTCGTGTATTTCGCAGGCTACATCGTCACGCATGTCGACGAGAACGAACGCACACGGCTTCTCAAGGAGCTGGAACAGGAATTCCAGACCAAGACCAAGTCCGCCGCGACCGCCGAGGTGAAGACCGAGCTCAAAGAAAAGGCGCAGAAGGCGAAAAAGGAAATAGAATCCGTCGGGCAGGGCGTCGTCTTGGACGAAGCGGCCTATCACCTCTTTGCGGTCAAATACGGAGCCATGTTCCGCGCGGCCATCGGTGCGGAAGCGCTCTACAACATATTGAAGAATATCGATATCGAAAAATTCATCGAGCGCGTGCGGGGTGAGTACGAGAAGTCAGGCGCCGCCGACCGCGACAAGCTCCGCAAGCGCTTGGCGCTCGCGGAAGCCCTCCAGCGCGCAGGCGTCCGCCCCGAGTGGATGTTTATGACGCGTCTTCCCGTCGTTCCGCCGGCCTTGCGTCCCATGGTCGCTCTCGAAGGAGGCCGCCACGCCTCCTCCGACCTCAACGACCTCTACCGCCGTGTCATCAACCGCAACAACCGTCTGAAGCGCCTGCTCGCGATACATGCGCCGGAAGTCATCTTGCGCAACGAAAAAAGAATTTTGCAGGAAGCCGTCGACGCGCTCCTCGACAACTCCATGCGCCGCGGCGCAGGTGTGCTCGGCATCCTCGGAGGCCGTCGTCGCGCGCTCAAATCACTCGCCGATTATCTCAAAGGCAAACACGGCTACCTCCGCCAAAATCTCTTGGGTAAACGCGTCGACTACTCGGGCCGCTCGGTCATCGTGGTCGGCCCCGACCTCGCGCTCGACGAATGCGGACTGCCGAAGCACATGGTACTCGAACTCTTCCGCCCGTTCGTCATTCAGGGGCTTCTCGCGCGAGAGCTCGCGTACAACATCCGCGGCGCGGGGCGACTTATCGAAGACGAGGCTCCCGAAGTGTGGCCCATTCTTGAAGAGGCGATAAAAGACAAGTACGTGCTTTTGAACCGCGCGCCCACGCTGCACCGCCAGTCCATTCAGGCATTCCGGCCGGTACTCATTGAAGGCAACGCGATACAGGTGCACCCGCTGGTGTGCCCCGCATACAACGCCGACTTCGACGGTGACGCGATGGCGGTCCACGTGCCGCTCTCCGAAGCCGCGCAGATGGAAGCCGCGAAAATAATGTCCGCCAACAAGAACGTCTTGAAGCCTGGGAGCGGGGATGTCGTCGTCGCCTCCAAGCTTCTCGATATCGTCCTCGGCTGCTACTGGATGACGAAAGAGATGGACAAGGTACAGGGCGAGGGCAAGGCATTTCCTTCGACCAACGCCGCTATTACGGCGTACGATTTCGGCGCCATCGACCTGCGTGCGAAAATAAAGGTCCTTCCGGGCGACAGTAAGAAGTACGAACAGTTCGGGGGCAAAGTCTTCGAGACGAGCGTCGGGCGGCTCCTCTTCAATTCTGTCCTCCCCTCTGACTTTCCGTTCTTGAACGAGGAGATAACCAACAAACGCATGGGCGCCTTGGTCCACAATCTCGTCACGCACTACAAGCTCGACGGCATTCCGCCGATACTCGACAAGATAAAGGCGTTCGGTTTCCGCTACGCCACGCACGCAGGCATCACGTGGTCCCTCTCCGATGTGGTCGTGCCGAAGCAAAAGGCCGAACTCGTCAAAGACGGCCGCGAACGCGCCGCAAAAGAGCTCGAGAACTACAACAACGGCCTCCTTACCGAGGAAGAACGGCGCCGCATGACCATCGAGATATGGGGCAAGGTCTCGGGCGAATTGCGCAAGCATGTCGTTGACGCGCTCGACAAGCAGGGTCCGGTGCACGACATGATCACCTCGGGTGCCCGCGGTTCGGTCGTGCAATTGCATCAAATGGTGGGCATGAAAGGCCTCATCACGAACCCGCGCGGGGAGATCATCGAATTCCCCATCACCTCATCTTTGAAAGAAGGCCTGACGCCGATCGAATACTTCATCTCGACCCACGGTGCGCG
>JBBUAA010000025.1:10887-13307 GCA_038061075.1 Patescibacteria group bacterium
GTGCGCTCTCCCATGACGTGCAGGGTTGCGCGCGGCGTATGCCAGAAATGCTACGGCGTGGACCTCACGACTGGCGAGCTCGTCGATGTCGGGGAAGCAATCGGCGTCATCGCCGCACAGGCGATAGGCGAGCCGGGGACGCAGCTGACCATGCGTACCTTCCACTCGGGAGGTGTTGCGACGGCAGGCGGCGACATCACGATGGGTCTCCCGCGTGTTGAAGAGGTCTTCGAATCGCGCACGCCGAAAGCTCCCGCTACGATCTCGCGTGTTTCGGGTGTCGTGACCGATATGGTCAAAGACGGTCAGGAGACCGTTATCACGATCCTTCCGGAAGCGGGAGTCGCGGCTTTGGGCAAGACGGGAAAGATAACGAAAGCCGCCAAGAAAGAAACCGAATACCGCATACACCCGCTCCGCACCATTCTCGTGAAAGAGGGAAGCACGGTCAAAAAAGGCGACTTCCTCACGGACGGCTCGGCCGACCTCGAGGAGCTCTTCCTCTTGGCGGGGAAGGAGTGCTCTCAGGAATACATCATCAACGAGATAACCCGCATCTATGAATTGCAGGGCGTGACGACCGCGCGCAAACACTTGGAGGTCATCGTGAAGCAGATGTTCAGCCGCGTCTCTATCGCGCATTCGGGTGACACGGGCGTATCGGCGGGAGAGATTATCGCGGATTTCGAATTGGAGCGCATCAACAAGAGCGCGAAGGACACCGAAGGCGAGCCGGCGAAGGCCAAGCAGCTCCTCCTCGGCATCACGGAGGTCTCGCTCACACGCGCGAGCTTCCTCTCCGCCATCTCCTTCCAGAACACGCCGCGCAAGCTCGCCGAAGCGGCGGTGTCGGGCGCAGTGGACCGTCTCATCGGTCTCAAGGAGAACGTCATCATCGGCCGTCTCATTCCTGCAGGTACAGGATTCGCAGGCTCGAAGAAACACGCCATGATAGAAGAAATGGAAGCGGGATTTGCCGCCGCGGCACCCGCCGAAATGCCCGAAAGTCAGAGCCGGAAGGAATCAGTCGAACGGTAGTGGTTCGAAAAGGTTCGCAGAGAAGGAAGGCTACAGGCCTCCTTTTTCTGTCTGCAACGTGTGGAAATCAATATTGTTTAATTTCTCCGACCGGATAAGATAAACAATATGGGCAAGCTTGAACAAACGGCGAAGAAACGGTCACGACGCGGACAGATAGAACGGGCAATCCTTTCAACACTCGCGATTGCGGGTGTCGGCCTCGTTGCTATGGCCGCTCCAAACACCCTACAGCTTTTGAAGAAAGTGGATCCGGATTGGATAATCAGACGAGATCCCAAGCAGCGCCTCCGCGAAGCCGCGTACCGTCTTCAGAGGAAGGGATTTGTTGCGTTCGAACACAAACACAATCGCGTTTTCTTGCGCATCACCGGTAAAGGCAAAACACGTTTGCAGTCTCTCATTATCCGAGGGCCGCTTCCGCAACCCCTGCGATGGGACCGCAAATGGCGGCTCGTGATATTCGACATTCCGGAGAAAAAACACGACCTTCGGGCTCGTGCCCGCGGGATAGTCGCGGGGTTCGGTTTCGTCCGCCTGCAAGACAGCGTATGGGCGTACCCGTACGATTGTGAAGAGGCGATTGCGCTACTCAAGGCCGAACTGCGCATCGGCAAGGACTTGCTCTACATCATTGCAGACGCGATCGAGTACGATGTTCCACTCCGCAAAACATTCGACCTGCCACTTGAAAAATAAGCATAAAATGACTATTGTTTAATATCTCCGACCGGACGAGATAAACAATAGTCTGATAATGAACAAGATATAAAGGTGCCCGAAAGCCAGAGCCGCAAGGAGTCGGTTGAGCGATAAACCTGTAAAAACAGGGTGCGGTTCGAAAACCGCACCCTGTGTGCATGCTGACGCAGCAGCTTCAAGCGCTGCGTTTCAAATCACTTGCCACTCCAGATAGTGCCGCGACAATCGAATCGTCGGACTTCACCGACAGGGTCCTCGGGGGTCCGGGCATGTCCGCTGTCCGTACTTTCGTTCTGCAGACGAATTTCCCGTTTTCACCCTTTTTGATCGTTATCTCGAGATTTTCGATTTCGGCGGTCGATATCCTCATGCGCGCCATAACGTCCTCCTTGACGATGACTAGCTGGCGGGTTTGCCGCAGGCAATGTATCACAACAAGGACATAAAGTGCAATCCGGAACAATCAGGGGCATAATGAGTACTCATGGCGGATACGGTACAACAAATAAAAGACCCCGGTAGTACAGCGAAGCTGACTACGGGGCAGGCAAGCGGTCACTTCATTGTATGAGCGATACTGTTCAGCAGATTAAAGATAAGTTGTCTATTGTGGATGTGGTTTCGCAATACGTGAAGCTTGAGCGGGCGGGGGCAAGTTTGCGGGCGCGGTGCCCGTTCCA
>JBBUAA010000026.1:0-2745 GCA_038061075.1 Patescibacteria group bacterium
TAAATGATGACGGGCAATCCGCCTTGTTCTGCGATAGCGCGGAAATGTTGGTAGAGGCCCTCCTGCGTCGGTTTGTTGTAGTAGGGCGCGACCTGCAGCGTCGCATCCGCACCGGCGCGTTTCGCTTCCTGTGTGAGTTGTATCGCCTCATCGGTGGAGTTGGAGCCGGTACCCGCGATGACTTTGCATCTTCCATTGACGAATTTCACGGTGAGCTCGACCACGCGGTTGTGTTCCTCATGGGAGAGCGTGGGCGATTCGCCGGTCGTGCCGACGGGGACGATGCCGTCGATGCCGCCCTCTATTTGCGCCTCGATGAGCGCGCGCAAAGCCGCCTCATCTATTGTGCCATCCGCGGCAAAGGGGGTGACTATGGCTGTGTATGCTCCTCTGTACATAGGCCAATCTTAAGGAATGGCTTGAATTAAGCAAATTTTTCGGTGAAACTTGCAAATTTATGACATTTTGTTATATTTGTAACGTATGAGTCCCGTTAGAAGTTGCGGAAGTTCGGAAATGCAGTGTTCGCGTTCTCATCGCAGATATGGTCGAATCGTTACTAACTCGGTAATCGAGTCGGAAGCGCGAGCTTCCTACTTCTAACGGGATGAGGACCATCAGTCAGGCAACAGAAGAGATTATTCGCCGGTCAGCTTTCCTTTCCGAAATCGTCGCGGAAGGACTCGGCAACAACGCCGAAATCGCGCGGCGCATAAAACCGGACGTGGAAAAACTACTGCTCGAAGCAGTGTCAGATGCGGCGATAGCGATGGCGCTTCATCGACTGTCAAAAATACTGCGGCGTTCGCAATTCGGCGCGAGCATGAGCGCGCGCATGCGCGATATCACGGTGCGCTCCAACCTCGTGCAATTCGTTTGCCCGAATTCATCCGATGCGACCGAGGCGCTTGAAACGATTTCTACGCATGCGCGCCGCATGAAAGACACGTTCTTCAATTATTCGCGCGGCGTGCACGAGACGCTCCTCATCGTGAGCGACGACCTCGAGCGGGAGGTGACGGAGCTCCTCGGCTCGCACGCGGGGCTGAAGCGCACGGGGGGTCTTTCGGCCATCACCATGCGGATGCCCGAAGAAAGTCTCGCGGTGCCGGGGGTCTACTACCCCGTATTGAAAGCCATCGCACAGGAAGGCATCAGCCTCGTCGAAGTGATGTCGGTGCGCACGGAATTCAGCGTCATATTCCACGACGCAGATATAGACCGCGCGTTCTCCGTGATAAAACGGATTACGTCGTGATTATTCCGTTTCTTTTTCCTTCGCAGGGACCTCCTTTTCCGTTTGTTCCTCCACAGGTTTTTCTTCCGTCGGAGTTTCCTCTGCAACAACGCCGCCTTCTTTTTTCTCTCCCTCCTTCGCCGAGGCTTCGGAGGGCGCGTCAGGTGTTACTTCCGCAGTATCCGCCGCGGCGACCTGTTCGCCTGCCTGCGTCGGGTCGTCAGACGCGACAGGCAGGCCGCCCGCGCTCCTGATGTCTATTTTCCAACCCGTGAGGCGTGCCGCCAGACGGACGTTTTGCCCGCCGCGGCCGATGGCGAGCGACTGCTGGTCTTCCGCCACCGAGACGGCCGCGCGATTTTCCTCTTCGTTCAATTCGATGCCGAGCACCTGCGCGGGCTTGAGCGCCTCCTTCACGAAGTCGCCCGCAGTTGCGGACCACTCCACGACGTCTATCTTCTCGCCGCCCAATTCCGAGGTGACGACCGCGACGCGCACACCGCGCTGGCCCACGAGCGCCCCCACAGGGTCCACATGCTCGTCATTCGAGAAGACGGCTATTTTGGCGCGGCTGCCGGGTTCGCGCACTATCGCCTTCACCGCGACGACGCCGCTCGCCATTTCGGGCACTTCCGTCTCGAAAAGTTTCGTCAAAAATTGCGGGTGCGAGCGCGAGAGGCGGATGAAGGTGCCGCGTACGCCTTCGTCGACGCGCAAGAGGAGCGCGCGTACGCGCTCGCCCTGACGGTACCGCTCGCCGGGGATCTGCTCGTCGTACGGGAGGATGGCGGTCGCGCGGCCGAGGTCGACGTAGAGATTGCCGCGCTCGAAACGCTGGACGTGGCCGGTGACTATCTCGCCCTCACGCTGGCCGTATTCGGAGATGATGGAGGTGCGCTCCGCTTCGCGGACTTTTTGCATGACGACCTGCTTGGCCGCCTGCGCCGCGATGCGGCCGAACTCCTCGCGCGTCTCAAGCGGGAAGGATATCTCTTCGTCGAGCTGCGAATCTTTCTTTATGCGGCGCGCGTCCTCTATCATGATGTGCTGTTCGGGATTGAAGCGTGAGCGCTGGTCGTCCGCCCCCGTCGGCTCTTCGCCTTCCTGCCGCACGAGCGTGTCGTCGACGACGATTTTCGCCTGCCGGAATTCCATATCGCCGGTCGTCGGATTGAAGGTGGCGCGGATTATTTGCCCGCGCTTGCCGTACTCGCGGCGGTATGCGGCCGCGAGCGCGGTTGCCAAGGCGTCAATAACGGACTCGCGCGAAATGCCGCGCTCGTGCTGGAGCTCGTCGAGCGCTGAATTCAATGATTTGAGGTCGAATAGGGCCATAGTGGGTAGCTTGTAGCTGTTAGCTGGTAGCTTGTAGTTAGTCGTTTAAAAAAAGCGTCCGCCAAAGGCGGAACGTATGGGGACAGTGTAGCTGTGATTTTTTAAAAGTCAATGTGCGCGCTTGAATTAAAGCTTCAAGTGCAACAGTGACCGAACACTGCGCACGGAGTCTG
>JBBUAA010000027.1:0-6720 GCA_038061075.1 Patescibacteria group bacterium
ACCGTGCGGGTATGTTCAGTTTTTCAAACGTTGCACCTCAGTCTTTAATTCAAGCAGCGACCTTGCTTTTTGGATAGATTTGTAGTATAATTTCAGCCTTTGTTCTTTGAGAGTTCAACATGCATTCACCGCAGAATAGAGGGGCTTTTCGGCTCTTGTATCCTGCGGTGAAAAGTCGCCGCAGCGTGCGTCCAGCCTACCTTGCACATTTCCGTGCGAGGATGGTCCAGCGCAAACGGAGGTACTGATGAAAGCCTTATCCCGACAACAGCTCGCAGAGCTGAACGGCAGTTTCAATCTCGACACCAACTGGAGCGCAATCGACCCCGACAACGTCCAGGCTCGGTTCATCGAGCAACCAAAGGAGGAACGCGGTCGGCAGTGGACCGCATTTCTCAACAACGGTGGCCGTCTCATCATCAAGGGGCCTAGCGTTCTCGTCATCGACCGCTCGAAGCCCTTCGACCCGACCAGATTCCTCGGCACGGGGTCGAGCATCTGGCGCGGTTCTGCTGATGGCAAGGGTCTCGAAGGCGAGGAAGACCAAGACCCGCGCTCGGTCGTCCTGACCGAACTCGACTTCTCGAATGTCGCGTTCGACTCCTTCCTCAAGGAGGGCGAGCCGACAATCGTCGGCGAGGAGAAGCTCGTTCGGATGAAAGCGAGTCCGCGCATCCGCTACGACGCGGGGGCCGGTGTGGCACTCCTCGACGAGAAGGGTCAGGCCACGTTGCGGTTCCTCTATGACACGTACGGAATTACATGGATGGAATTCGCGACTGTGCTGCGCTACTCGGACGGCCTCCGGTATCTCCTTGTTCTCCGCCGGGGCGGTGGCGGTTCGTGGGGCGGGGACGGCCGCTGGCTCGGCGGCGTTCGCGACGCCGGCCGCGTGTCGCCCGTTTCCGCAAGTTGAACTCAACGCTTAGGTCTGGGCACTGGCCCTCGTACCTTTGCACTCGGTCCTGCGCCAAAAGCGCAGGACCGAAATATTTTGATATGATACGCATGGCAGTAGGCCAATGAGCGTGTGATCACGATTGCACGTCGCCGAACCCAGCGAACATATGTCGGGAGTATTTCCGTCTGCCAGTCGGTGGATTGGAATAGCGTGGTGTGTGCCAGCTAAAAAATGAAGATACTTGGTGCGCGATGTTGGGGCATTACGATGCCACATCAGATACAGCCCGGAGAGCACTCTATGGGCCGTGGTAGGGAAGACATCGCGCATGTTTCTGCGCAACTCGGACGGCAACCGGTATCTCCTTGTTCTCAACCGGAACGATGACGGTTCGTGGAACGGGAACTACAACTGGCTCGACAACGATCGCAACGCCGACAACGTGTCGCCCGTTTCCGCAACTCTCTTCACTTCTCACCCCGCTCCGGCGGGGCTGAGTTTTGTTTCTTGAGTTGTCCCTGCCACCCGCCGAGCATCTTACCTATCTCATCCATTCTTTCCGAGAGCACAGCGTACTTTTTGTTGTCGAGCGATTTCGTTTCCCACAAAACCATTAGGAGCAGCTTGATGGTATCGTTCTTTCGCGTTGCGAGGCGCACATATGGCATCTTCTCGTCGCGCGGGAGAAACGCCGCCGCCGATATCGCTTCCATAGACTCGATATAAAGATCATCTATCTTGCTCCCGAGGGAATAGCGATGAATTTTCGGGAGGGTAGAATGGTATTCATGCCACAGGAGATACGCCGACTTGATACGCTCCAGGAGGGGCAAAAGCCGTTGGGGGGGGGGTAACTCTAGGCGAATTCAATTCACTCATAGCTACGAGGATATCATCTCGGTGGAGAACCTGCTCGCCGCGTGGCGTGAATTCGTGAGAGGGAAACGCAAGAAGAAAGACGTGCAAGAATTCCAGTATTGCTTGATGGACAACATTCTTGCGCTCCATCACGACCTTGCGGGCGGGACGTACAAACACGGCGGCTACAAAGCGTTCAAAATCAGCGACCCCAAGCCCCGCGACATCCACAAAGCAACTGTGCGCGACCGTCTGCTCCATCACGCGCTGTATCGCAAGCTTCACCTTTTCTTCGACCGCACGTTCATCGCGGATTCCTATTCGTGCCGGAGAGGGAAGGGGACGCACAAGGCGATGGACCGCTTCCGCACATTTGCATACAAAATGTCGAAGAATCACACCCGAACCTGCTGGGTGCTGAAGTGTGACATCCGCAAGTTCTTCGCAAGCATAGACCACCAGGTACTGTTCGACATCCTCGCTACGTACGTTCCCGACGAATGCACCGCCGAGCTCGTGGTAGAGGTCGTCGACAGTTTTAGCTCAGATGCCGATAAAACCCATATCCCCAAATTCCATACGACCGTGAGTAATTTGGGGATACGCAAGAAGGGGCTACCGCTAGGGAACCTCACCTCCCAACTCTTGGTGAACGTATACATGAATGAGTTCGATAAGTTTGTGAAGCACACATTGAAGGCGAAATACTATGTCCGCTATGCGGATGATTTCGTGGTTCTCTCCCATGACAAAAAATGGCTTCGCTCAATTCAATATGCCGATATATAGGTATATTTCTGCGCGACCGTCTGCAGATCGAGTTGCATCCCGACAAAGTGAGCATTGCTACGTTTGCCTCCGGCGTTGATTTTCTCGGCTGGGTGCATTTTCCCGACCACCGCGTGTTGCGCACGGCGACGAAGCGGAGGATGTTCCGGAATCTTGCTGAGGATGCTCCGGACGCGAGGGTTGAATCCTATCGTGGGCTGCTTTCGCACGGGAATGCACAGCGGCTCATTGCGGAGATACATGTGGACAGAGCGCGGAGTGTCTGAAAAATGCGCTACACTGTACCGATGGACTACTCTGCGCTCATCAAGAAGTACATCAACGTCCTCGTACATGAGGGCGGCTCGGACCTGCATTTTTCCGCGGGCGCGCACCCCACCATACGCGTCTCCGGATCGCTCTCGCCCATGCTGAAGGAATCTCCGCTCACACCGGAAGACACCATGGGCCTCATGAAGGTCCTCGTGTCGGCGGAACAGCAGAAACGGTTCCTTGCCCAGCAGGAAGTCGACTTCGCGTACGAGAGCGACGACAAGACGCGGTTCCGCGGGAACGCATTTTTCCAGCGGGGTTCCGTCTCGATCGCGCTTCGGTTGATACCGAAGGTCATCCGCGGGTTTTCGGAGCTGAACCTTCCCGACATCCTCACGACGTTCGCGCGCAAATCGCAGGGATTCTTCCTTGTGGTAGGGCCGGTCGGGCAGGGCAAGACGACGACGCTCGCGGCGATGATCGATCTCATCAATACCGAGCGCATGGAACACATCGTTACCATCGAAGACCCGATTGAATACATCTTCGAGCCGAAGCAGTCATTGATCGATCAACGCGAAGTCCGCATTGATACCAAGGATTTCCCGACCGCGCTCGTATCGGCCTTCCGGCAGGATATCGACGTACTACTGGTCGGTGAAATGCGCGGGCCGGAGACCATTTCCGCCGCCGTTACCGCCGCCGAGACAGGCCACCTCGTCTTCTCGACCCTCCACACCAACAATGCGTCACAGACGATAGACCGTATCATCGACACGTTCCCGGGGGCGCAGCAGGACCAGATCCGGTTCCAGCTCGCCTCGTCGCTTGCGGGAATCTTTTCCCAGCGGCTCATTCCGCGCATCTCGGGCGGGCTCATACCGGCCTATGAATTGCTCATCAACAATAAGGCGGTCGCGAACCTTATCCGCGAGAAACGCACACACGAGATCCCGACTGTGATAGAGACAGGCTCGACCGAGGGGATGATAGATATGAACCGCTCGTTGGCGGAGATAGTCGCGCGGGGGGAGATTACCGTCGAGAGCGCCTATCAATATTCCCTCAATCCGAATGTGTTGCAAAAACTTTTATAGAACGTAGAAAGTAGTACGTAGAACGTAGTCCACTATGCACAACACATTCAGTCTTTCCACTACGAACTACGAACTACGAACTACGAACTGATTCATGGCACTTTTCAAATACAAAGCGGTGGATCCCGAAGGGGCCGAGCGGCAGGGGACGATCGACGCGGTCAACGTTGACGTTGCCATTACCGCTCTGCAGCGCCGGAATCTCATTCTCTCGTCGATCGACTCGCAGGATTCCGGCGGCTCGGGGTGGGGACGCCTCGCATTCTTCGACCGTGTAACGAATGCCGATATCGTGATGCTCTCCCGTCAGATTACGACGCTCTTTGAAGCACAGGTCTCGGCGCTCCGCGCGTTCCGTCTCCTTGCGGCGGAAGCGCGCACCCCCGTGCTCGGCCAGAAGCTTTCGGAGATTGGCAATGATATTCAGGGCGGTTCGACCATATCCGCCGCGCTCGGCAGGCATGCGGACGTATTCTCCCCGTTCTACGTGAATATGGTGCGCGCGGGGGAGGAGGCGGGCAAACTCGATGAGACGTTCGCCTTTCTCGCCGACTACATGGACCGCAATTACGAAATAACGCAGAAGGCGCGCAACGCCCTCATTTATCCCGCGTTCATCATGGTCACGTTCATCGGCGTGATGGGCCTTATGATGACGTTGGTCATTCCGCGCCTTGCGGACATGCTCAACGAGGTGGGGCAGACGGTCCCTATTTATACGAGGATCGTGATCGGCATCAGCGAGTTCCTCGTCCACTACATTCTTCTGCTCGGAATACTGCTCGTTGTCGGCGGCGTATTTCTGTACCGCTTTTCGAGGACCGAGGGCGGGCGCGAATTGTTCAGCCGCGCGCGCATGCAGATCCCGGCAATCGGAGGGATCTTTCAGAAGCTCTTCCTCTCGCGCATCTCGGACAATCTCTCGACCATGCTCAAGAGCGGCGTGCAGATATTGCGGGGGCTTGAGATCACGGGGACCGTGGTCGGGGACCCCGTGTACGAGAAAGTCCTCAAAGAGGTCGCCGCCGACGTCAAAGGCGGCCTTCCGGTCTCCGAGGCGATGAGGAAGCACCCGGAAATCCCCGGTATAGTCGTCGCGATGCTCAAGATCGGCGAGGAGACCGGCAACATGGGTCAGATACTGGACACGATGGCGCGGTTCTACCGGCGCGAGGTCAATAATGCCGTCGACACCCTTGTCGGCCTGATAGAACCTTTTATGATCGTGGCTTTGGCGGTCGGTGTTGCGGGGCTCCTCGCGTCGGTCTTG
The DNA here is from genome assembly GCA_038061075.1 of Patescibacteria group bacterium. GTDB lineage: Bacteria > Patescibacteriota > Minisyncoccia > Phycocordibacterales > UBA2100 > UBA10103. The sequence continues at coordinate 5,168 of JBBUAA010000027.1, forward strand.
GTCCCCATCTACAACATCGCGCAGGGTTTTTGAATCCACCGCGAGGTGCCGCCGAAGGCGGTTCGACTGTCGGCCGCAGGCCGATAGGAGAAGATTCACATCGGAACGAGCACGTTCCGATGAAGGGACTCCCGCACGTGCGGGCCAAAACAAGACGCATTATCCACACCCGCGTCTAGGGGGTAGGGGGCGTGGTGTACAATGCGCGTACGCAGTGGCCTCATCTGTAAGGGCTATTTAGCAGTTAATTAAGAATCAACATATTCATGAATAAGCTTGGTACATCGAAGGGTTTCACCTTGATCGAACTTCTGGTCGTGATTGCCATTATCGGTATCCTCTCCGGCGTGGTCTTGGCCTCGCTCAACACGGCGCGGAGCAAGGGGGCGGATGCCGCCATCAAGCAAAATCTTGCGAACGCACGCGCGGAAGCCGAGATATTTTACGACACTAATGTGACCTACGATGCGGTTTGTGCGCTTACCGGTACCAATGTCATCGGCGATAGCATAAATGCCGCAGAGACCGCCTATAAGGGTTCGGTGACCGTATATGCAGACGCGACCGCAAGTACATGGAATACGGCACAGTGTCACGACAGCGCCAGTGCATGGGCGGCCACAGTACCCCTCAAGGCTTCGGCGAGCGGCTCCATCGTTGCCTTCTGCGCTGACAGCACCGGAGTCGCTAAGCAAATAGCGACAGCTCTTGGCATCAGTGCCGTGGTTTGCCCGGCGTCATAAGCGATCGGCTCTTAGTTGCCTTAGCGTAGTCGTGGTTTAGGAAATTAACTGATCAGCAATGTTGTCACCAAAAACTCGCGGCTTCACCCTGATAGAACTTCTGGTCGTGATAGCCATCATCGGGCTCCTTTCGGGCGTTGTGCTGGCATCCTTGAACACCGCACGGACCAAGGGCGCGGACGCGAGCATCAGATCGAATCTCAAGACCGTCCAGACACAGGCGGAGCTCTACTACGACAACACGCAGAAATATAATGCCGACGGCTCGACCGGACTGGCTTCTGCCGCATGTACCAACACCGCGAGCACCCTGCTCGCTGATGCGACGGTCTGGAAAGCTATCCAGGCCGCGCAATCTACAAATGGTGGTACGCTCGCTGCCGTCACCCGATGCGCGGTCGCGAGCACCGGAAACTCCTATGCGGCCGCCGTCCAAATGCGCGCGGTCACCGGCTGGTTCTGTGTCGACAGTAACGGCGCATCCACCAATACCGGCTCGGCCACGGCACCGGCCCTCGGCGGCGGCGCTTCGGCGGCGGCGTGTCCGTAGAACCCCGTTCGCGGGTACTGTCCGGCAGTGTAGGGGTGCAATAGTAAAGGCGTAACGAACGTAATTGTGATGTATATTTTCCCGTCAAGCGAGCGGCGCAATACGATTTTAGGACGGTCGAAGGGCCTGCCTGCGCAGGCAGGCTTCACCTTGATCGAACTTCTGGTCGTGATAGCCATCATCGCACTCCTGTCCTCGGTGGTACTCGCCTCGCTTGGCAGTGCCAAAACGAAGGGCCGCGACACAAAACGGCTCACCGA
>JBBUAA010000028.1:0-4372 GCA_038061075.1 Patescibacteria group bacterium
TGGCCCTTGCGGTTCTGCGCGGTAGGTTTGCGGTGGCGTTTGACGAGGTTGATGCCGTCGAGCAACACCATGTTGTCGCTCGCGAGAACGCGCACGATAGCGCCGCTTTGGCCTTTGGACTTGCCTGCTATCACGATGACCTTATCGCCTTTTTTGAGTTTCATATGCATTTTCTACGTACTACGTTCTACGAACTACTTAAACGATTTCCGGCGCGAGAGAACCTATCTTCTGGTAGCCACGCTCAACGACTTCGCGCGGGATAGGGCCGAACACGCGGTTGGCCTTTGGCTCCTTCTTCTCCTTCTCGACGAGAACGACCGCGTTCTCGTCAAAGCGGATGTAGCTGCCGTCCTTGCGGCGGAAGGCTTTGGTCTGGCGGACGACGACCGCGCGATGGACATCCTTCTTCTTGACCGCCTTGCGCGGCTGCGCCGTCTGTATGGAAATGACTATCTCATCCCCGATCTCGGCGTACCGCTTTTTGGAACCGCCGAGTATCTTGAATACACGGCCGATGATACCGCCTGAATTGTCAGCTATTTTAACGAGACTTCGGTCTTGCAACATATGGATAGTTTATAGCTTTCAGCTTTCAGCTGTCAGGGAAGAAATGCGGGCGGAAATGATGAAGTGCTTTCGTTTGGAGATGGGGCGCGTCTCGCGGATTTCCACCTTGTCCCCCACTTTTGCGGTATTGGCCGGATCGTGGACGAGCACCTTCTTCGAAAGACGCATGTACTTTTGGTACTTCGGGTGCTTCACATACCGTTCCACTGACACGGTCGCGGTGTCTTTCATGGCGGTCTTCACGACAACACCCTGAAATGTCTTCCCCTCCTTTTTCTCTGAAGTTTCATCAGCCATACATTATTTTTCGCTTGAGTTTTTTACCGTCTTTTCCGGCGAGTCGGTGATACTACGCCCTCTACGCTCCGTGAGCAAGCGGGCAATTTCCTTGCGCAGGTCGCGGCCCTCGCGGACATTTCGCGAGCGGCTTCCCGCACCGCCGAAGCGGAACACGCGCAGCGCTTCGCGCTTCTCCGCGACGGTGCTGTCCAATTCTTCGATGCTCTGTTGTTTGAGATCAGCCATAAGATGTATTTATAGTGAGTAACGTCGAACTATTGACGGGCGACAACGCGCACCTTCATCGGAAGTTTGGTACCGGCCTTGCGCAGAGCCTCGCGCGCCATTGGCTCGGGTGCGCCGTCGATCTCGAAGATGACGCGGCCCGGACGCACGTCGAATACGTATCCCGCGACGTCGCCTTTCCCGCTACCCATGCCTACTTCGGCGGCTTTTTGCGTGTATGGTCGGTCCGGAAAAATGCGCGTCCAGATCTTCGCGCTCTTCCCGCTCGCGCGCGTGAGCGCACGGCGTGCCGCTTCTATTTGATTGGACGTCACGCGTGCCTGAGTCGTCGCTTTGAGGCCGAAGGCGCCGAAGGCGACCGTGATGCCGCGCGTGTCGGCGGCGTTCAGGCGTTTGCCCTGACGGCGTCCGGTCTGCCATTTGCGGTATTTTGCCTTTTTTGGTGCCAACATATGAATAGTTCGTAGTTAGTAGAAAGTAGTCTGTAGTGAAATATATTTAGCCCTGTTTCTTGTCGTCGGCGAACACATCACCGCGATAGATCCATACTTTGATGCCGATGACACCGTACGGCAGGTACGCCTCTTCGCGCGCGAAATCGATATCGGCACGCAGGGTCTGCAGCGGCACGCGGCCGCGCTTGATCTCTTCGGTACGCGACATTTCGGAGCCGCCGAGCCGTCCCGCGATCGCGATACGTACACCCTGTACATCGCGGTTGGCCATCACCTTCTCCACCGTCTGCTTCAAGACACGGCGGAAGGTCTGACGCTTCTCCAAGCCTTCGGCCACCATGTAGGCGACAACGGGCGACTGACTTTCCGGTGAGCGTATTTCCTCGATATCGAGGCGTACCGCCTTTTTGCCGGAAGCGGACTTGCCCTTCCCGCCGAAGGAAATGGCACGCGTCGGCACGGCACGTACGGCCTTCTCTATCTCTTTGGTCAATTTGGCGGAGCCTTCCCCGCCGCGTCCGATGACAAGCCCCGGACGGGAGGTCTTGATGAGGATGCGTATCTGTTTTTCGTTGCGCTCTATTTCCACGGATGTGACGTAATTGCCGCGCAGGCGTTTGCGCAAAAAGCGGCGGATGGCGGAATCCACGACCACGTTCTCGCGGTACTGCGCCGGCGTCTTCGCGAACCACCGCGACTTCCAGTCGCGGATGATGCCGAGGCGGTGCGCATACGGATGTACGGTGTGGGTCATAGGGGTAGCTTCTAGCTTCTAGCTTCTAGCTTTTTAGGTGAACTCTTTGGAGCAGGTGCTTTGCGGTTGGACTTCTTGGAAGTTTTAACGTTCGCCGCTTTGGGCTTTGTCCCAAGTTCGAGAAAAACGATGCTCATGGTCTTCCGAATAGTTCCGGAGCGGCCGCGGGCGAAAGGCCTCGCGCGGCGCATGACCATTCCCTTGTCGACGGTTATTTTTTTCACAAAAAGATCCTCGACCGCCGCGCCCATGTTGCGCGCATTGGCGGTGGCGGAATCGAGAAGCTTCTCGACGGCCGGAGATGATTTCTTCGGCAAGAACGCGAGAGCAGCCTTGGCCTGCACGACGGATTTACCGCGGATCAAATCCGCGACGAGCCGCACTTTTCGCGGCGACTGATGATAATTCGTGAGGAGCGCTTTCATAGGAATAGTTCGTAGAACGTAGTGCGTAGTTGGTAGAAAATTATTTCTTTGCGGCCTTCGTGGTGTCGGCGGTCGCTTTGGCGGCCTGCGCGGTGGCTATTTCCGCGGCTTTCGCGGCCATCTCGGTCTCCTTCTGCATCTTACCGCCGTGCTTTATGAATTTGGTCGTCGGCGCGAACTCACCCAATCGGTGCCCCACCATGTCTTCGGTCACGAATACGTCGTCGAAATTTTTCCCTGTGTGGACGGCGAAGGTGTAGCCGACAAATTCCGGCGCTATTTGCGAGGCGCGCGCCCACGTCTTAATGGAGCCGGCCGTCGCTTTGCGGGCACCGACTTTTTTCATCAGCTTGACGTCCACGTACGGACCTTTTTTTAGTGAGCGTGTCATGGTCAATTGAAAACCCGCGTGCGCGGGAGTCCGCACAATGTATAGGAAACAGGGGCGTAAGTCAATAAAGCGTAAAGTAAAGGAAGCTCTTATCACCAGCCCCGTATTGTTGTGGCAGGCACATCATTTACAATAGAAACATCCATGAAGAAAATTCTCTCTATCTATGAAGTACTCTTTGGGGTAGTTGGAGTTGGAATGACACTTTTCATTTTGGGTCCAATTCTCCTAGCGGGAATCGCCGGTAGTGAATTTTCAATTGTAGCCCTTTGCATCTTCCTTCTCGCAATAGTATTTTATGTAGTTTCCGTCATTGCGGGCGTTCTCTTGTATCTAAACAAGGCCCTCGGAAAAACGCTCTCGATTGTCATGCATATATTGCAGGTCCCCGTATTCACGGTCGGCGGAATAACGTATTTCATAAGCCTGGGCTTGAACATCCCTGTTATAGCGGGCGCGACCGCCAACGGCTTCTCTTTTGGATTGAGATTTTTCTTTGGCCCCCAGTTCTCTCTCTCGTTTGGGGAGAATGGGTTCCTGGCTGGCTTGAATATAGCCGCCGTGATTCTTGTGGTTCTCTTCTCAAGCACCCGCGACTAAAACTACTTTCTCTTTCCAACCTCGCGGCGAGAAACGATGAATGTGTTGGAGTACTTTTTGAGGGGCCGAGATTGTCTTAGATAAGCGGTGAAAAGGACGCAAACAAGGTATTCACGTTGGATCGGAACGATTCGAGCTTGTCGTCTTGACGTGCGTATTCCAAACCCGACAAAAGTAATAGGCCCTCCTCATACGCTTCGGGTCTTTTGGCTCCACGCAAGAGCGCGAGTGTCTTTTGCGAGCGCGCGAGTGAATCTTCGTATCGAGCGCGGTTTCCCGACTGGAGCGCCGAAACGCAACGCGCAACATCCGCGCCGAGGTTCGCGAAAAGAAATTTTGCATCGTTCATAAGCCAAGTTCAGGTGCGAGTTTCGCCACGATTTCTTTGATTTTCGCACGTAACACTTTATCTGCGAGTTCCATCTCCTTGTTGCCCTGCGCAGGGCGGATGTTGATGAGTGAAATATATTCAAGGGCGGAATCGCCGTGCTCCTTTGGATAGATATTGAAACCCCACAGGTCTTCCTGTTTTGAACCATCAGCGATAAGTACATTGTTGGCATCCATGTGCCAATCACCACCAAGGGCGATGACGGCGCGTCGTAGGTCTGCAACACCTTTTACCAACGTGCCGTGCCACGCCTTTGCAAGT
>JBBUAA010000029.1:0-2886 GCA_038061075.1 Patescibacteria group bacterium
GCCCAGAAATCGAACAAGGAGCATACCGGTTGATAATAGGCGATGACGCTTCCGGTCGAATCCCGGCTTTTATCGTGGGCCATGTTTGCAAAAAGATATACGAAAAAAACGGACTCACACCCCCTCATGTTCGGTTCATCGCAGGGAGTACAATGTTGGACGACCAGGCTCGTGAAAAGAAATTAGGGTTGGTGACGGAGCAAATAGCAAAAATTCGGTCCAGAGTTGCTCAAAACTCAAACACCAACGGGAAGGTACTTATAGTTACGGACACGATTTCTTCCGGACTCTCGATGGGCGTTTTAATGGAGGCCCTGAAGGCAAATAACTGGCAGGCGGACGTTGCTACCATCGGCCTGCTTAAAGACACTTTTGATATTTTTGACAGAAAAAGAAGAGGGTTTGAAAAACAGTGGGGTACCCGAATAATTTATTCCTTGAATTCGACGCCAGACGTTTACAAACGGAAGTCTCTTTCTGGCGTGACGAAGGACGCACCGCAATTATTTGCGGTCCCGACCGGCGATAGCGAGGAGGTGCGGGCCGCGCGAGCTGTCGCACAGAAGATTGCGGATGATATATCGGCCGTCCCTTACCGCAAGGGTTTGCGGCGGTTCTCGGGCGAATGAACTAATAATTGGCAGACTTGTCTACGCGATGTCGTCTTTTGTGCTAATCTTTCCCAATGAGGAGCTACGACCATAAGAAAATCGAAAAGAAATGGCAGAAAGAGTGGGAAAAAAAGGGCCTCCACAAAACCCCTGATACCGCCAAAGGCCCCTACTCCGCCCCCGACACCGCCAAAGGGAAAGATAATTTTCACCTTCTCGTCGAATTCCCGTACCCATCGGGCAATCTCCACGTCGGTCACTGGTACGCCTTTGCGGTGCCTGATATTCTCGCGCGTTTCCGCCGCATGCAGGGCAAAAACGTCCTCTATCCAATAGGCTTCGATGCATTCGGGCTTCCCGCGGAAAATGCCGCTATCAAGAACAAACTCAACCCGCGCACGTGGACCCTGAGCAACATCGAGTACATGAAGTGCCAGATACGCTCGATGGGCACCTCGTTCGATTGGTCGCGTGAAGTCGTCACCTGCGACCCCGCCTATTACAAATGGACGCAGTGGCTTTTCCTGCAGCTCTTCAAAGCGGGACTGGTGTATCGCAAGGAAACGGCAGTGAACTGGTGCCCGAAAGACAAGACGGTACTCGCCAATGAGCAGGTGGTGGACGGAAGGTGTGACCGATGCGATGCGGAAGTCGTGCAAAAGCAGATGCTCCAGTGGAATATAAAAATTACCGACTACGCGGACAGACTTATCGATGACCTCGATGCGCTCGATTGGCCGAGGGAGATAAAAGAATCACAGAAGAATTGGATAGGCCGGAGCGAGGGCGCGGAGATAGATTTTCCTCTGGAGTTCGAAAAACCCTTCGACTCTGCTCAGGGTAAACAGAACGGTCCCAAACCGAATTACCTCATCTTGCACGGCTACAAAAGCTCGGCGGAGGGCGCATTCGCCCCGTGGTTGAAGCGGGAATTGGAGGAGAGGGGATACACGGTGCAGGTACCGGAATTGCCGCACCCGAACGAGCCGAAAGAAGCGGAGCAGGTACAGCACGTACTTAAGAATTGCCGCATAGATGAACACACCATCATTGTCGGCCACAGTCTCGGCGGCGGCATTGCGCTCAAGGTCATCGAGACGCTCAATAAGCCTATCGCGGGACTCGTGCTCGTCGGCTCCGTCGTCAACGCGACGTTCGCAGGGGCCGAGGAGCGCCCCTTCTGGAAGGACTTCTCATGGGAGATGGATTACGAGCGTATCAAAAAACTGGCCACATTTTCCGTCGTACTCTCCGACCTGCAAGAGGGGAGTCCTCGTGTCCCGTATCTGAAGTATCTTGCAGGCAAGCTCGGCGCGCGTCTCGTAGAGGGAATGGCCACGCAGGAGCATTTCAGGGGCAAAGAAGAGCCGATGGTGTTGAGGAGTCTCATCCCGCACCTGACCGTCTTTACCACGCGCGCTGACACACTCTTCGGCGCGACATTTCTGACGCTTGCACCCGAGCATCCGTGGGTCTCGCTCGCGTTGCAACACAAAGGTCTTTTGAACAATGAGGCGGAAATAGTGCGATATATCGCACTATCGAACAAAAAGACCGAACTAGAACGCATCTCGGAACAAAAAGATAAGACAGGTATACAACTTGAAGGGGTAGAAGCCGTCAATCCGGCAACGGGTAAAAAAATCCCGCTATTTGTTGCGGACTATGTCCTTGGTCACTACGGCACGGGGGCGGTGATGGGTGTGCCCGCGCACGACGACCGCGACTTCGAATTTGCCGCAAAATACAAACTTCCCGTCGTGGAGGTCGTCGAGCCGATGGGTGCCGGCCTGCATCGCGACGGTGCCTACACAGGGGAGGGGATACTGGCCAATTCCGGCGACTTCGACGGGATGACGAGCGAAGAGGCGAGAAAAGTCATCACCGAAAAATTCGGGACGACCAAGAAGACGTACAAATTGCGCGACTGGATTGTCTCGCGCCAACGCTATTGGGGTGTGCCGATACCGATAATCCACTGTGCGAAATGCGGCACCGTCGCCGTCGCCGACAAGGACCTTCCCGTCGAACTTCCCGACGTGAAAGATTATCTTCCCGACGGGGGTGGCAAGTCACCTTTGGCAAAAGCAAAAGCGTGGTTGGACATCCGATGTCCAATTTGTGGAGGAATGGCGGAGCGCGAGACCGATACGCTCGACACATTCGTCGATTCTTCGTGGTACTTTCTCCGCTATACCGACCCGAAGAACAAAAAGAAATTTGCCGACCCGAAAAAAATGGCGCATTGGATGCCGGTGGACCTCTATTCGGGCGG
>JBBUAA010000030.1:0-11620 GCA_038061075.1 Patescibacteria group bacterium
ATGAAGAAGGGTGGGGATTCGCGTGTTGCGTCATTTTTCACGCGTGCCACAATGCGCGCATGATGTATATGCGTTCTCTTTCCCGATTCGCCCTCATCGCCCTCATCGCGCTTCCTCTTTTTGCCGGTGCGGCGACAGCCGATGAGCTTCGGGCGCAGGCGGCGGAGCTTTTGGCCCGCATCGCGGCCCTTCAGCAACAGCTTGGCGGCGGAGCGACGGTCACGACAACTCCGGGTGTGGGCGCGTGTCCGCAGCTCGGAAAAGCACTCAAGCGCGGTTCGACGGGCGAAGACGTGCGGCGTTTGCAGCAATTTTTGGCCACTGATCCGAATATTTATCCCGAAGCGCAGATTACCGGCTATTACGGCGCATTGACGGAAGCTGCCGTGAAGCGCTGGCAGGTCAAATTCAATATCGTTTCCTCCGGTACGCCGGAGACGACCGGGTATGGTGTGGTCGGCCCGCGCACCGCTGCGGCGATTGCGCTCCAGTGCACAGGCACGAGCCCCTCTGGGGGGACACCGGGCACACCGTCCGTTGGCGGTTTTATACAAGTGACACCCATCGCGGGCAACGCGCCGCTCTCGGTCGCTGTCCAAGCGACGGTCAACACCGTGAACTCCTGCAACGGCGCTGTCTATACGCTCGACTACGGCGATGGCACGGTTCCCTCGCAGATCGCCGTACCCGCGGGGAATTGTCAGCAGATGACGCAGACGCTCGGACACAGCTACCCCTACGGCGGTACATACCAGATCACACTTTCCGCGGGCGCGCACCGCACATCGGCGACCGTCGTCGTGTACGGAGCAACCGCCGTAAGTCCGACGCCAACTCCAACTCCAACCCCAACCCCGGCCCCGCCGGAGCCGAAAGGTTCGATATCGGCCTTCGTTACCTCGGGTGTTGCCCCGCTCAGTACAAACTTCTACGTCTCGTGTGTCGGCGGCACCGCGTACAACGTTGTCTTCGGTGACGGGCAGGATCTGGGAAGCGCAAATGTCGCGAAGACCTCGTGCGGAGGCCTGCAAGCCGTCTCGCATACCTACACTGCGGCGGGCACGTACAGTGCGCAACTCATCGTGTTCGTACAACAAACAGACGGGACTATCACGCCGAAAGCTCTCGGAAGTGTTTCCATTACCGTGACGGGTTCCGGCGGATCGGACGGTGGCGATGCGCAAGGGCAGATGACTATTACCCCAGGCGTCGGCGGCGACCCGCTCGCGGTCTCGGCGCAATTCGACGCGATTTCCTGCACCTCCTATTCGCTCAATTGGGGCGACAGTACGGCTCCCACAACGGGGACTTGCTCCTCCGGTTCGACGGGTCTCACCCGCACGCACACCTACTCACTATCGGGTTCGTACACGATAACTCTGACACGCGGTTCGCAGACTGACACCGCATCGATCTCAATCTCCAACTAGAGCATGTTCGGAAACCTCTCCGAAGCGTACCGGAGCGCAGTTTTTTGACGGAAGAGTGGCTCAAACCGTCAAAAATACCGCGCTCCGGTACGCCGCGCCCGCCATGTCGCGGGGTTTCCAGACAGGCTCTAACCGGTTCACTCACGCAAGACCGTCGGGATATTACTCGATGTGCAATTTTTCACCTGCGCTTGCAACTCTTTGTGCGAGCGCGGGATAGTTTGAGAGCGTCGGATTTTTTTCGACGAGCGCTTGCGCTTCCGTGCGCGCGGCTTGGATGAGCTTCACATTTTTGAGCGCCTCCATGCCGAGGTCGCTCACGCCCCACTGCTTGCGGCCGAAAAGGTCGCCCGCGCCGCGGTTTTCGAGGTCGGCTTCCGCAAGCTTGAATCCGTCGGAGCTTTGCTCGAGTGCCTTGAGCCGCTTCAACGACATCTCTCCCTTCGTTTCGGGCAGAAGGAAACACTGCGGCGGATGCGACGAGCGCATCACGCGCCCGCGCAGTTGGTGAAGCTGTGCCAATCCGAATCGCTCCGCGCCCTCTATCATCATCACCGTTGCATTCGGCACATTAATGCCGACCTCGACGACGGAGGTAGCCACGAGAACATCGATCTCGTTTTCTGCGAATTGCCGCATTACCTCATCCTTCTCCTTCGCCTGTACGCTCCCGTGCAAAAGCCCGATGCGGTATTCGGGAAAGATATCTTTCTGTAGCCGCTTCGCCTCCGCTTTGGCGCTCTTGGCTTGCAGCGCGTTTATTTTCGCGGGGTCGGGCTCCTCGATACGCGGGCAGATGACGAACGCCTGCCGTCCTTTTTTCAGTTCCGCACGGACTTTTTCGTATGCGGAAGCGCGTTCGTTCGGTTGTAAGATAACGGTCGTTACTTTGGCGCGGCCGGGCGGCAATTCATCAAGGACGGAAATGTCGAGGTCACCATAGATCGTGAGTGCGAGCGTGCGGGGGATGGGCGTCGCGGTCATGCTCAAAAAGTGCGGCGAAGCCTCCCCCTTATTCGCGAGCGCTTTGCGCTGCCGCGTACCGAAACGGTGCTGCTCGTCGACAATGGCGAGCGCCAAGTGCTGGAATTTCACGGACTTTTGGATGAGTGCGTGCGTGCCCACAAGCATCGCGATTTCGCCCCCTGCCACCCACTTGAGGAGTTGCGCGCGCGAGATATCCGTCGCCTCGCCCCGCTTCACTTTCGACGGGAATTTTTTGCAGCCGCTGCCGGTCATAAGCGCGATATTGATAGGGAGGTGTGAGAAATACTCAATGAACGATTGGAAGTGCTGTTGCGCGAGTATTTCGGTCGGCGCCATGTACGCGACCTGCAATGTGCCACTCGCGCGCTGCGGTGGACGTGAATTGACGACCGCATAGGCTACAGCGGCGGCGACCAGTGTCTTTCCTGCACCTACATCACCCTCCAAAAGCCGTGCCATGGGATGCGGCTTTCCGAAATCGGAGAGGATGTCCTCGATAGCACGCTTTTGCGCGCCTGTCGGGGGGAACGGAATGGTCGAAAGGAATTTTTGGGCGAATGTAGAGCCTTCGCGGATGGGGAACGAGGCGAGTGAGTCGTTCTCTTGCCGCTCCCGCGCGCGCGCGACCTGTATCGCGAATATTTCCTCAAAGGCGAATCGTTTGCGCGCCGCCTCGGCATGCTTTAGGTCGTCCGGCTTGTGAATGTAGAGAAGCGCCTTTTTGATATCAGGGAGGTTGTATCGCTTTACGATATCGGAAGGAAGAGGGTCCTCCACCGCGTCCAACATATTTGCCGCGTAGAGTTTTTCGAACGCGTGACGGAACCAGAGCGAGGTGACCCCTCGCGACTCCGGATACACAGCAAAGAATCCTCCGAAGTCTGACTTCGGATTTTCCGGACTCTTTACGAATAACCCTGTTTCCGTCGGGTCGGCGGGTTCGACATGCGGGTTCGCGAGGTACGGCTTTCCCGTTTTTCCCGTAGCGGTACCGACCGCCTTGACGAATTGCCCTTCGGCAAATTTCTTCGCAAGATACGGTTGATGGAACCACATCACCTTGATGGAGCCCGAAGCGTCGGTAATCACCGCTTCGCCTACGGGGATCCTGCGTTTCCACGAGCGCCGTGTTTCCAATTTACTAATGGTGCCGAAAATGGTGACCGATGCTCCCGCGACGAGCCCCGTTATGGTCGATTCACCGCCGCCTTGGTCATAACGGACGGGGAAGTGGTAGAGAAGGTCGCGCACTGTGCCTAACCCAAGCTTTTTGAGGGCCCTAAGCTGAGGCGGCGTGAGGCGGAAATGCTTTGAGAGCGCGTCGAGGGGTGTCATGCCGAGATTGTATCCCAAGAGTTATACACAGTCGCGCAGGAAGTGTCTTGCATCCACCCGCGCCATAAGTAAGATAGTCGTGTTCAGGCGTATCGCTCTGCGATTATCAGTTAGTAATGCAAGGGATATGGCGTATCATGATGATGACAAAGAAAAAGACGAGGGGATCTTGACCGAGGGGGCTATCGGCGAGGTTCTTGATAAAGATGAGGATGAGGATGAGGAAATCCCCGACATCCCTATTCCCGAAGAGGAAGAAAGAGCGTGGTGACCCCAGATTGTGCTATCATCTGAAAGCTGATAGCTGAAACCTGACACCTACCCTCTATGCACACCATATTGAAATATCTCGGAACGGTCGCGGCAGTCTACCTGACCGTCAGCATCATCCCCGGCATCTCGGTCGCGGGCGGATGGGTGACGATACTGCTCGTTGCTCTCGCATGGTCGGTAATTATGATGGTCGTGAAGCCCGTATTGGCAATCCTCACGTTGCCAATTACCATCATCACCCTCGGATTATTTTCATTCGTACTCAATGCACTCTTGTTCTGGGCGATGACGCTCGTGGTCCCAGGATTCGTCGTCGACGGATTTGTACCCGCGCTTCTCGGCGCCCTCGTGCTCTCCGTTCTCTCCTGGTTCATCCACAAGATTCTCTAGACGACGACCCGCCGCAGATGCGCGGGAATGTGCACAAGTATCTCGTAGGGAATGGTGCCGCAGAGTTTCGCTATCTTCTCCACACCGTTTCCGTCCGCCGCACTCGAGCTGATGACGACAGCTTCATCGCCGACGCGCACGTTGGCGACATTTGATATATCAAGGGACGTGATATTCATGCTTACGCGCCCGACGATGGGGCAAGGAGTGCCGCGGACGGTGATGGGGCCTTTGTTCGAGAGCCTTCTATCAACGCCTTCGGCGTATCCTGCGGGTATCGTCGCAATGCGTGTATCGCGGGACGCCGTGAAGGTCGCGTTGTATCCGACCGATTCTCCCGCATGGAGCGTATGGATAGAGGTGATGCGCGTGCGCATTTCGAGTGCGGGGTGCAGGTCGAGTGTGCCGAGGCTCACGTTGATGCCGTATAGACCGATACCGAGCCGCATGACATTGGCGTCGATTTGTTGCGCGTAGAAGCTGCCCGTCGTTGCCGCAAGGTGGAAGTATTTGATGTGCGGGAATTCCTTGCGCGTGCGCGCCGCCATTTCGTTCCAACCTGCAATCTGCATTTTTACATGCTCCGAATCCGGCGTATCCGCATCCGCCAAGTGCGAGTAAACGCCTTCAAGCACTATGTGCTTATTCGCGCGAATAAGCATACAAGCGTCGCCAAGTTCGGACGGCTGTATGCCATGCCGGTGCATGCCGGTGTCCACTTTGAGATGGATGGCAATAGGGGAGCGCGCGAGTGCCGCAAGACTTCGCAGTTCTTCAAAACCGATGATGCCGAACGCCACATCCGCGAGGCGGCTTTCGAGCATCGTTTCGACGGGCGTATACCCGATGATGAGGAGGGGAGTCCGGATATTCTCATTGCGGAGGATGAGCGCTTCGAAATACGAATCCACGCAAAAGAACGGGAGGTCTTCACCATTGAGAATCCGCGCGACCTCGACGAGCCCGTGTCCGTACGCGTTGCTTTTTAGTACGGGCGCGACCGCGACATCACGGCCGCGCTCCCTGAACGCGTTCAGATTGTGGATGATGGCGTCTTTCCTGATGCGTATTTCAATGAGCGGCGTATAGGAAAACCGTTTCTTCCGCAGCAGACGCAGGAGTGTACGCGCGAAGCCGAGCATGGCTTCAGTATAGACTAACCCTTCTTGATGCCGAGGTAGCTTCGTAAGGTCGGTTCCTTGATGATGAAGAACAAATAAACGATCTCAAGAATACCGGCGGTGTTTATGACGAGAAAGACGATGAACCAAGCTTTTTCGTGTCTCTTTGCGGAATGCCAGAGGGCAAGCCCTTTCCACACAAAACTCCAGAGAAGCAGCACGACGAGGCCGATACCAACGACCGGCAGAACGCCCGGCACGTTCCATCCCATACCACCCATCCCGTATCCTGCGCCGAAGTTCATATGCTTACAGTATATACCATGTTCGTTGCGGTGTGAGTCGGTCTAGGACCAACCCCGCTTAAGCGGCGTAAGGTTTATTACCATGCCCACCCCAGTCTCATGGTAGAATAGGAGGTATGACAGAGCCGTCTAAGGATGAATTGCGGATTATCTTCCAGCGCGGTGAACAGCAGAAATTCCTCATAGACGTTGGAACGAAACTCACCCTCAAAGAAATGGCCCGTATCTGTGCATGTTCTCCGCGTACCGTGTGCGATTGGCGGCGCGAAAAATTCGCGATGCGAAATGATTGCGCGCGACTCCTTTCTGAACGCACTAATATCCCGATTCCAACGACAGCCTCAACGCGAAACAGGTACGCGCATACGCGAGCAGCCGGATTAAAGGGTGCGCAGGCCGTACAAGCGAAATACGGCCGATTCCCGATTGACGAGGTACGGAGAAAACGCGCATGGCGAACGTGGTGGCAATCGGAAGGCATATCTATGGCAAACCCCCTGCTTCAGCCTCGACCAATCCGGAGGCCCCAGAGACATGTCGAGCTTGCAGAGTTTATCGGAATTGTGATGGGCGATGGCGGTATCAGCGACTATCAGGTAGTGGTGACGCTTCACGACACAACAGATCTGGAATACGGGACCTTCGTGCTTCGTCTTGCGGAGAAATTATTCGGTGTTCGCCCGAGTGTCTATCACCATGCAAAATACGCCGCCAATAACATTGTCGTCTCGCGCCGGGAGCTCGTGCGGTTTCTGCATCGCGCGGGATTACCTATAGGAAACAAAGTACGGCAACAATTCGATATACCCGGATGGATAAAAAAGAATAAGAAATTATCAGTTGCGTGCGTACGCGGACTCGTTGATACCGACGGATGCGTTATCATTCACCGATACCGCGTACGGGGAAAGCTCTACCGATACAAGAAGCTCTCATTCACCAGCCGCTCCCGTCCGTTGCAACAGAGCGTAGCGAAGATACTTGCTGATCTTGGTATGCGTGCCCGCATTTCAGGGTATGACGTTCGTCTTGATAGCATCGCCGACATGCAAAAATACTTCTTGCTCGTCGGCACGCACAATCCAAAGCATTTGAAAAGATACCGTACCTAAGATACGATGCGTTTGCGGGAGAGGTCGCATAGTGGCCTAGTGCGGCGGGTTGCTAACTCGCTATACGGGTAAAACCGTATCGAGGGTTCGAATCCCTCCCTCTCCGCAGATTGAAACTTCGAGTTCGGAAAGGGCGTGCTACTATTTCAGAGGTCGCGCAACAACCCTGAAAAACACCGGCTCGCCGTGCCCGCCCGTAGCCTTGGCGAATGAGGGAACCATGCGGTGTGGGGAAAAGAAAATTTTTATTCATACAATTTAATTCAAAGTAATTTATATGACTCGCAACATTTGGATTGGTGTCGTAGCGGTCATCGTACTCGTCGCAGGAGGGTGGTGGTATCTCAACCAGCCGAGCGCATCGCCGACTGCAACGGAGTATCCGACTTTGCAAGAAAACACGAACACGGCAGCACAGCCGACGACAAACTACGTTCCGCCACAGTCAACACAACAGCAGGCGCAACAACCCGCTCAACCGGCTCCTGCCCCAGCGCCGAAGCCTGAAACCGCATGGAAAATTTACCAAAATTCTGAATACGGTTTTCAATTCTCATATCCTGGCGACTGGAAGCTCGGCGCTCCGCAGCAAGCGGGGCTTGGATATAGGGTGGAAACCCTTCTGGCAAATGGCAATACGGCAAAATTCGAGACGTGGGTACATCAAACTCAAATTGATGTATTGTCGTATCAGAAGTATAAGGGAACTTTTCAGGGGCGCGATGCATACTTATATGATTTCAACGCCTGTTCTGGTGAAATGGGCAGCACGAACGCCTGTATTGAAAAAGTTATTCAGGTTCTCATCGGTACCGGCAACACGTCCAATTTCGGCGGAAGAGAATATCTGAACCAGATGGTAATTGAAATTCGGTATGGAGTTCATGGCAATGTTAGCCAGCAAGCAAGTTTGCAGAGTAGTTTTACAAATGTTGAACCTACCCTCAAACAAATACTCTCGACCTTTAAGTTCACGCAATAAGAAATCGTGAACGTATGCGCTCCGCGCATTCAAATCTTTCCGCCAAAGAAAAACTTGCTTGCACTGAGCGGAGTCGAAGTGAAATTGTCAGCGGGAGTGCTCGCCGCCGCCCCCACCGGGGAGAGCAGTTCGAGCTATCTCAAGCGTAGCCCGCCAATTTTCAGATAAAGAAAGCGCCGACTCGCGGTCGGCGCCCTAGATGTATTCCTGCACAATTCGCAGGATGCCTGCCCCGATCGAGAACCAACACATCCAACACATGATCCTTTCGATCAGTCGCTCTCCGGTAAACGCGCCGAACCAGACGAATATCCGGATCGTCAACCAGAAGGTCAGGAACGAAGCGGGGACGAACGCCGCGAAACGCACGACATTCGTCATCCCATCTCCGATGCCCGCAAACGCAAGCATCGCGAAGAGCGCGAGGAACGTGTCCCCGTTCGTCGCGTTGTATATCAGCGCAACGAGGAACGCCCGTTTGGGGGTTTCTGCCCTGAACTCGGCATGTTTTATTTCCCTCTTCATCCGCCACAGAAGGTAGAATCCAAGGAACCCACCCCCGATGAGAACCGTGCCTTGCACCAGCGGACTTCGTACATGCTCAAGTGCGGGTACAAGTCCGGCGATGTAGGGAATGCCGAAGAGAAAGAGTGCGGCAACGAGAGCATCGCCGACCGTCCCGCCGAGCAGTACTCCGGCAACAATGCCATACCGTCCACGCAGCCATTGTGCCGTCGCCCATATCGAAAGCGGCCCCAGCGACACCCCGACATATCCTCCAGCGAGCAAGCCCTGGAGGCAGCTATAGAGAATATCCATTCTCCGCCTCCATGGGTTGGTGGTTTGAACAAGAACGGGTTAAAGGATTACACACTTACCGCATCTTTTCCAGCGCCGCCCATCAGCCCTCGACGATTTTGATTTTCTTTGCGGCGGCAGCCGCTTTTTTGCGCGCTTCGGCGACCGTCTTACCGATGGCAAGCATGACGCCCATGCGGCGGTGGCCGACGACTTCCGGTTTGCCGAAAATGCGCACCCACGTGCCTGCGGCTTTGAGTGCCTCGGCGACGCCCGTAAAGGTCGGCTTTTTCATGTCGCCCCACGCAAGGAGCGCGACGGATGCACCCGCGCGGCAGGGAATATGGGGAATCGGTAGTCCGAGAATGGCGCGCACGTGGAGCTCCATCTCGCTCATCGTTTGGCTCACCATCGTGACCATTCCCGTATCATGCGGACGAGGAGAGAGTTCGGAGAACCAGACCATATTGCCTTTTACAAAAAGTTCGACGCCGAAAATGCCGCGGCCCTTCTTTCCGCACAACTCCCCGACGATTTTCTTTGCGATACTCTGCGCTCGCTTGAGCGCCGTTCTCGACATCGGTTGCGGCTGCCAGCTCTCGCGGTAGTCACCGTCTATCTGTATATGTCCGACCGGTGCGCAAAATGAAATGCCCGCCGCATGCCGCACCGTGAGGAGCGTTATCTCATAATCAAAATTAATCTTCCCTTCGACGATGACCCGTCCGGTCTTCCCGCGCCCCGCCTCTATCGCAAATTTCCACGCTTTCGCAAGGCCGCTCGCGTTTTTTACCATCGATTGTCCGTGCCCCGATGACGACATCGTCGGTTTGATGAAGCAGGGGAAGCCGACCGCCGTCGCGCCCTCTTTGAGTTCTTCAAGGCTCCCCGCAAAACGGTACGGGGAGGTCGGAAGATTCAGCTGCTCCGCCGCGAGTTGGCGGATGCCCTGCCTGTCCATGGTGAGACGCGTCGCGCGCGCGGTCGGTATCACCGTCCACCCCTCTTTCTCAAGCTCGACCAAGGTCGGCGTCGCGATGGCTTCTATTTCGGGGACGATAAGGTCGGGCTTCTCCTTTTCGACGACCTCGCGTATCTTCGCGCCGTCGAGCATCGGGAATGTGTACGCGCGATGCGCTACCTGCTGCGCGGGCGCACCCTCGTACCGGTCGCAGGCAACGACTTCGCACCCCAACCGCATCGCCTCTATCGCCACTTCCTTCCCCAATTCTCCGCTTCCGAGAAGCAGTATCTTTGTGCGGGGAAAGATTTTTGCCATGCGGGGATTATAGCTTAGCGGAGTTGGGGGAGCGAATGTGTCTCAAGCCCGTGCCAAGGCGAGCAGGGTGACCTTGGCGCCAGCACGGCGCAGCGGGGTTGCGGCGTTGGCGAGCGTGGCGCCGGTCGTTGTCACGTCGTCGAGAAGAAACACATGCACGTCGCGGATAAGCGATTCGTCGGATGCGACAAACGCTCCGGCGACGTTCGACAAACGCTCCGAGCGCGGGAGGCGCGTTTGCGGTTTCGTTTCGCGAGTTCGCACGAGAGTTTTTGGCGCAAGCGTTGCAAGCGTGCCGTCGAGGAATTCCTGCGGAAGCGCTTGGAGCACGAGTTCTATCTGATTGAATCCGCGCTCGTTCGCGCGATGTTTGTGGAGCGGGACGGGTACGAGAAGCGTCCTTCGCGCGGAGAAGGTATGCGCGGAGGCAATTTCCTCCCGCAGATAATCAGCGAGCACCGCCGCCGCGAGCCGCGCGGCATGCGTGGAACCGTCGTACTTGAGGGATTGGATGAGGTCTTGCACCGCGCTGTCCCGATAGTTCATGAGCGTGGTGATGCGGACGCCCAGAAGTTCGTGCGGCGTGGGCGTGAGCGGAATATCTTCGAGTACGCGACTTTTGGTGCGCACCGTCCGCGCGCGCAAGGGTAATATAGTATCGAGAATCGTTTCAAGGATCATCCAGACACGGCGCATGTCCCCACTGTACTTCCTTTTGTGGATCAACGGGGATAGTTGTTCACATCACCACATACTTGTTTATAACTACCTATAGATAACCATAAACAAGTGCTACGATATGTATATATGGCGCAAGCCGTACGGGCAAAAGAAGATTCTCTTGAGAAACGAGCACGAAAGCGGTCGCGGCGCGGTGCTATCGAACGCGCCGTTCTTGGGGTCCTTACCGCCGGAGGACTCTTGACCATTGCGTTGGCGGCACCGAAAGTTTTGTCACTCATCAAGCAGGAACATCTTGATGCTCTGCTTCCGCCCGATCCACGGCAGCGCCTCCAGGAGACCGCCTCACGAATGAAGCGCAAGGGGTGGATCACGTTCGAGACAAGGGGTAGTCGAAAACATATGCGAATTACCGACAAAGGCTTGCGAGAAATGGCGCGAATACGCCTCGGTACATATGTGATTCCCAAACAGCGTCGGTGGGACCAGCGATGGCGCATTGTTATTTTTGATATTCGTGAGAATAGGCGTGCCGATCGCATCAAGTTGAGAACGCTTCTGGTACAGCTCGGCTTTTTCAGACTTCAGGACAGTGTGTGGGTCCATCCGTACGATTGCGAAGAGGTTATTACTTTAATCAAAACGGAATTTCGCCTCGGCTCAAGCACACTTTATATTATTGCGGATGCTATCGAGTTTGACCGGCCCCTTCGAGAGCATTTCGGACTTCCCTCGGAATAGTACGGAGTTTCACCCATCAGATTTTTACGCTTGTTTATACGTACCTATAGGTAGAGATAAACAAGTGAATATCAGGGCTAGCGATGCGCACAGGAGATCATTTCGTCAACAACCGGTTGCTCCTGATATACTAATTCTTATGGATCTCGCGACAAAGAAGTGCGTACCGTGCGAAGGTGGGGTCGC
>JBBUAA010000031.1:0-6170 GCA_038061075.1 Patescibacteria group bacterium
AACGATGACGGGAGTATTCTTTTCATCCCGTTAGAAATCGCGCCCGCGCTTGCGCGCCCGAAGGGCCTACGGGGCGGGCTATTTCTAACGGGATTCATACGAGCAGGGTGAACAGTTTCTTTTCGAGCGCGAGCGCTTCGGGCGAAGATAATTGTTCGTGTCGGCGCGGCTTCGGGAGTAGTACGGGTATCATGTCGACGATTTTTCCTTTGCGTAGCGCATAGATGCGGTCGGAGAGCAGTATCGCCTCGCGTATGTCGTGCGTGACGAAGAGCGTACTCGTCTCGGTTTTTTCAAGGAGCGCCAGCAGCCACATCTCTGCTTCGATGCGGCTCAGAGCATCAAGTGGCGCGAACGGTTCGTCGAGAAGGAGGAGCGAGCGGTCTTGCAATACGGTACGCAAGAGTGCGATTTTTTGCCTCGTGCCGCCGGAGAGCGAGGCAGGATAGAGGTGCGCATACTGTTGTAAACCAAACTCCGAAAGAAGTTCGTGAATTCGTTCGCGGGCCGGTCTGTCGGATGCCCCGCGTATATCGGTCGGGAGGAGAAGATTCCCTTCGACCGTACGCCACGGCAGGAGTGAGTGGTCCTGCGGCATATACCCTATGCCGGTCGCATGAACGGTACCGGATGTCGCGGGAATGATCCCTGCGATGATTTTCAACAGCGTACTTTTGCCCGATGCGTTCTGACCGATGATGCTCACGAATTCATTCGGCTTTATTTCAATATTGATGTCAGTCAACGCATCCGTATCTCCATAGCGTTTCGAAACGCCGCGAATGATGCTAGTCGAAGAGTTCATTGGTGTAGAGCGAGTCGAAATCAATCGCACTCACCGGTTTGCCTGAAGCATCAAATACCGCCTTGTTCGCTATCATGAATGCGGGATAGTCGCGCCACGAGGCGGCCGCCTGCACGCCCCACGGTTTTCCAATATCCGCGTAGCGCGGGGAGAGGTATTCCTGACTTTCGAATACGAGCCCCTCGTCGGGGAAGGTGCCCGCGGGCGCCGCATCGATAAGCATCTGCGCCGACTCCCTCGGGTGCGTGCGCGCGTACTCGTAGCCGCGCGCGGTCGCTTTCATAAATCGTTTGAGTGCGTCTTTCTTTTCTTTCAATGTATCGGGCGAGGTGATGATATCGGGGGTGGAATAATCGGGGATGCCGTATTGATTGATAGGGAAGGTCGTGAGCACGACGCCCGCGCGCTTTGCCGCGACGCCCTGCCACGCGTCGAATATCCATGAGAAATCGATGCGCTTGGTCCGCAGGGCCTCCAGCGGGTCCATGTTGAGCGTGACGTTCTCGAATGCTCCCGTGCCGCCGTCGGTCCGTATCATCGTACCGATGACGGGCTCCTCGAATGGCGCGCCGTACCCGCCGTATATCTTTCCTTCGAGCTGCGCGGGCCGCGTAATGTCCGAATCTTTCAAGACCGCGAGCGAGGACGTGTTGTGCGCAATGATGGCGGCCACCGAGACCACGGGCGCGCCCGCGGCCATGTCCGCCGTGATGGCTTCGGTCGAGCTGATACCGAGATCCACCGTGCCCGCATTCACGAGCACGTCCGTGGAGACCGAATCCGAGTAGGGAAGTATCTTCAGGTCGATGCCTTCCTCCGCGTACCAATTTTTGGCGAGCGCGACGTAGATTCCCGTGTGATTGGTATTGGGCGTCCAATCAAACGCGATAGAAAGCGGCGTGAGAGACGCTTTTTCGCGGGAGGGAGGCTTCAGCAGTGAGAACGAGCCGGCAACGAGGAGCGCGCCAAAAAGGATGAAAAATAGAAAGAAAAAAAGTCTTCGGGTATTCATGGTTCCCTGCGCAGGCATTACCCTACAGGTTCAACGGGTTTTCTGACGTGGGTCAGATCTCAGCCGGCCATTCCTCCCAGCTCCCCAAAGGCCACTCTATCAAGAAAAATTGCGCTTGCACACCCCCAATGCGCGCACTATACTCAAAAAACTATGGCTAAAGCCCCTTCTTTCAAGACCCGAAGCAAGGTAATGACCGAGGGCGACAGCCGCGCGCCCAATCGCGCGATGTTGCGCGCGACGGGTTTTAAGGATGCGGATTTCGAGAAGCCCATTGTCGGGATAGCGAGCACGTGGAGCGAAGTGACGCCGTGCAACATGCACATCGACAAGCTCGCGCTTGCCGTGCATGCGGGCGTGCGCAAGAGCGGTGCGGTGCCGCAGACCTTCGGCACGATAACGGTCTCCGACGGGATTGCGATGGGGCACGAGGGCATGAAATACTCGCTCGTCAGCCGCGAGGTAATAGCCGATTCGATTGAGACGGTCGCGGGTGCGGAGCGTTTCGACGGTATGGTGACCATAGGCGGCTGCGACAAGAATATGCCCGGCTGCATGCTAGCCATCGCGCGCGTCAATACGCCGAGCGTCTTCGTCTACGGCGGCACCATCATGCCGGGGCACCTGCACGGCAAAGACATCGATATCGTGAGCATCTTTGAGGCGGTCGGTCAGTTTCAGGCCAAAAAGATAAGCGCCAAAGAATTGAAAGCGGTGGAGTGCAAAGCGTGTCCGGGTCCGGGCTCATGCGGCGGCATGTACACCGCCAACACGATGTCCTCCGCCATCGAAGCGATGGGTATGAGCCTGCCGTACGGCTCGACTACGCCCGCCATCACGAAACAAAAAAAGGACGAATGCGCGGCCGCAGGCCGCGCGGTGTATGAGCTCATCAAGCGTGGAGTAAAGCCGCGCGACATCATGACGAAAGAGGCTTTTGAGAACGCCATCACCGTTGTCATGGCGATTGGCGGCTCGACCAATGCGGTCCTGCATTTGCTCGCGATAGCGAGTGCCGCGGGCGTCGGACTCGCACTGGAGGATTTCAACCGTATCTCCGACCGCACGCCGCTTCTGTGCGACATGAAGCCGGGCGGAAAATATCTGACGGTCAATCTGCACAAGGCCGGCGGCATCCCCGCGGTAATGAAAGAATTGCTCGACGCGGGCCTCATCCATGGCGAGTGCATGACCGTGACGGGGAAGACCGTCGCGGAGAATCTTGCGGGCGTCAAGAAGGCCAAGAGCATCACGCCCGTCATTCACGATTTTGATGCTCCCGTGATGAAAAGTGGCCCGCTTGTAGTGATGCACGGCAATCTCGCACCGGGCGGCAGTGTGGCGAAAATAAAAGGCATCAAGAAGCTGACGCACCGCGGTCCGGCCAAAGTGTACGAAGGGGAGGAGGCAGCATTCGCGGCACTCAAAGCAAATGAGATAGTCCCCGGTGATACCGTCGTGATACGGAATGAAGGCCCCAAGGGCGGCCCGGGCATGCGCGAGATGCTGGCCGTCACCTCCGCCATCATCGGGCAGGGTTTGGGGGATTCGGTCGCGCTCATCACCGACGGCAGATTTTCGGGCGGCTCGTACGGCCTCGTCATCGGCCACGTCGCGCCCGAGGCGTACGTCGGCGGCCCCATCGGACTTCTGAAAAACGGTGACATCATCGCGATAGACGCCGTGAAAAAGACGCTCATCGTCGAATTGTCCGAGGAGGAGCTCGTGCGCCGGCGCAAGGAATGGAAGCAGCCCGCCCCCAAATACAGGCGCGGAGTGTTGCGGAAATATATAGAACTGGTATCGTCGGCGAGCGTCGGGGCAGTGACCGACCTATTTAAAGACTAATATACTGGCTACATAAGGATTGATTATGGCGAAGATAAATTTTGGCGGGGTAGTGGAAGACGTGGTGACACGGGACGAGTTTTCGCTCGCGAAGGCGCGCAAGATCCTCAAGAACGAGGTCGTTGCCGTCTTGGGCTACGGCGTGCAGGGGCCCGCACAGGCCTTGAACATGCGCGACAACGGCATCAACGTCATCATCGGCCAAAAGTCCGGCAGCCCCAGTTACGACAAGGCGATAAAGGACGGCTGGGTGGCGGGCAAGACGCTTTTCTCTCTCGAAGAGGCGGCGCGGCACGGCACGATCATCCAGTACCTCGTCTCCGACGCGGGCCAGATGATGGTGTGGCCGCAAATAAAACCGCACCTCACGAAAGGGAAGGCGCTCTACTTCTCGCACGGCTTCGGCATGGTCTTCAACGGCCAGACGGGCATCAAGCCGCCGAAAAATATCGACGTCATTCTCGTTGCTCCCAAAGGCTCCGGCCGGAGCGTGCGCATCAATTTTTTGAACGGCAGCGGCATCAACGCAAGCTACGCCATACACCAAGACGCAACGGGCCGCGCCAAAGAGCGCACGCTTGCACTCGGCATCGCACTCGGCGCGGGATACATGTTCCCCACGACCTTCAAGAGCGAAGTCTACAGCGACCTCACGGGCGAGCGCGGCATCCTCATGGGTGCTCTCGCGGGCGTCATGGAGGCGCAGTACGCCGAGCTCCGCAAACACGGCCACTCCCCCTCCGAGGCGTTCAACGAAACGGTTGAGGAGCTGACGCAGAGCCTCATCCGCCTCGTCGGTGAGAACGGCATGGACTGGATGTACGCCAATTGCTCGACGACCGCCCAGCGTGGCGCTCTCGATTGGAAGCCGAAATTCCGCAAGGCCGTCGAGCCCGTGTTCAGGGCCCTCTACAAGAGCGTCGCGACGGGCAACGAAACGCGTATCACGCTCAAGGCCAACAGCGCGAAAGGTTATCGCGCAAAGCTTGAGAAAGAATTGAAAGAAATACGCGATTCCGAAATGTGGAAAGCCGGCGCGGCTGTCCGCTCGCTCCGTCCCGAAAATTGGAAGAAGTCGGCATAAACGTGTCTCACGCCGCACCATTCATATCTCTGGCAGGTGTCTCGATACGCCTTCACGGGGGCGTGTTGTTCGACGGACTGGATTGGGAGATAAAAAGCGACCAGCAGTGGGCCGTGCTCGGCCCCAATGGCTCGGGCAAATCGGCGCTCATGAAAGTACTGGCGGGGGAACTTCCGGCGGCTGGGGGAGAGATCAGCCACCATTTTTTAGAACATGGCGAGGCGGCGCACGAGCATGTCGCATACGTGGCCTTTGAAGCACAGCGCGAGGTCCTCGGCCCCGAAGCGTATTACCAGGACCGCTGGAATGCGGGATTGAGTGAAAAAGCGCCGACTGTTTCAGACATTCTCTCGGAACGTGGCATCAGGCACGCGAACCCATTCGTTGTCGACATCCCGATACTTCACAAAAATGTGAAGTATCGGGACACGGGCTTCGCGGTACGACAGAAAAAAATAATCCGTGATTTCGGATTGCAGGCGCTTCTGGACAGGAAACTCCTGCAACTCTCCAACGGCGAGCGCCGCAAGGTCTCCATCGCACGGGCATTGCTCAAAAATCCGAAGCTCCTCATTCTCGACAATCCGTTCGAAGGATTGGACGTGCGCTTCCGCGCCGTGCTCAAAAAGAATCTGGAAAGCCTGATGCGCGGGAAGATGCGCATCATCATCGTCGGCACGGGCCGCGAAGAGATTCCGGACGGGATTACGCATGTATTGAGGATACACGGCGACCATATGGTCTCGGTTGGTCTGTGCGAAGAAATGCTATCTGCTTCCAGTTCAACGAACGCAGTTGTTCCGAGTAAGAGGAAATCCGCACCCAAGAAATCATCAAGAGTTTTGGTTGAGATGAAGAACGTCAACGTTTCGTACAACAAAATCCCCGTCCTCCGGAAACTCTCGTGGACGGTCCGCGAGGGGGAGAAATGGGCGCTCTTCGGCCCCAACGGCGCGGGCAAGACGACGCTTCTCTCGCTCATCCTCGGCGACAATCCGCAGGCCTACGCCAACGACATCACGCTCTTCGGCAAGCGTCGCGGCACGGGAGAGAGTATCTGGGAGATAAAAAGGAATATCGGCTGGGTCTCGCCCGAATTACAGCTGTACTATCCCGCGGGTGCCACATGCCTCGACGTCGTATGTGCGGGCTTCTTTGATACGGTGGGATTGTACCGCGCTCCCTTGCCGCATCAGGAAAAGGTCGCGCGCTCATGGCTCAAGAAATTCGCCCTCGCCGAACGCGCCGATGTATTGTTCGAGGATATTTCAGAAGGGGAGGAGCGGCTTGTGCTTCTCGCGCGCGCGCTGGTCAAAGACCCCGCGCTTCTCGTTCTGGACGAACCATGCCAAGGACTTGATGCGGCCAACCGCGACCGCGTCCTCAAAGCCGTAGACGCGGTCGCCAAGCATCCCAAAATG
>JBBUAA010000032.1:0-1633 GCA_038061075.1 Patescibacteria group bacterium
AAGCCCTTCGAGGCATTTACCAGACTCGTTGCATTAAATTCTTGAGACCAAGTTAGTAATATCAGCGCCCCACGGTGGGTTTCCGACAATTACATCAAAACCGCCTCGTTTATAAACTTCGTCAAATTCCACTTTCCAGTCGAACGGCTTTTTGTCATGGTAATCTTTACCGAAATATTTCTTAAGTTCCTCATCCGTGCCGGAGATGAGTGAATTGCCAACGCGAACATTGTCGAGGTTGGGCATCTGCGTACGATCTTCGAGCGCGGCGACGAGAAGATTCAGCTTCGCTATTTCTACTGCTTGCTCGTCGAGGTCAACACCGTACAGATTATTCGTCAGAATTTGGAGTTTTATGTATTGGCGCTCGTGGGCAGAGTTCGTATTGATTTGAAGCTTTTCGTATCGCTTGTATATCAACTCTAGTGCTCTAATGAGGAACGAGCCGGAGCCGCACGCGGGGTCGAGAACTTTTATCTTTTGCAAGTCAGTAATGGATGCGCATTTTTCAAGCACCGGCCCGAGCGCGTTCTCCACGATGTAATCAACGATGTATCGCGGTGTATAGTAAATCCCCTGCTCCTTCCGCTTCCGCGCATCTTTCGAGAGCTTTAAATCTTCAGTTCCAAAAAGGTCACCTTTTTGTGCCTTTGCCAGTTTGTGCCCGAGGTACTGTTCATAGACGGTACCTAAAATGTCGGCGGGAATCGCCTTGAAATCGTACTCATAGTAGCCCTCCTTTCCATAAAACTTCTCAACAATATCCTGTAGCGAGTTCTGCTCGTCCACCCATTTGTCGGAAGGGTGCGACGCGAAGACGCCTGAATTGTATATCCCGTCGAGTTCGCGAAATTTCTCCTCCATCGACTGGTACAGGTACTTGTCATGTTTTCTCCTGTCGTACCAATCGGCGTACCATTCACGTACCAACGGGCGGAGCGTAGATTTTTCGATTCCGCGATCCTCCGCTACCCGTATAAATATGATGCGGTCGAGTACTTTTTGCACTCCTTCGTCAAGAAGTGTCGGGTCTTTTTTAAGTTCATCGTTCCATCTAAGAAACGCCGCCGAGAGTTGCGAGCGTGCCTCATTGAGATCTTCGTAGAGTTTTGCGGTCACCGAAACCCTTTCGAGTTTCTTTCCGGATTTCTCCGCCTCCGCATCGAGCAGTTTTTCCTGCCACGCAGCTCGTGAGAGAAGCCACAATTCGTCGAAGCGCTCGATGTATTCTTCCCAATGGATGGTCTTGAAACGCTTGCTCGCCAGACTTGCATTGATGTCTTGGGCGTTGAATATCTTCACTTCTTCGAAATCAGTAAGAACGGCCCATGCAACTCCTTTGTTCCACGAATACTTTATCGCTTGATGTGCAAATTTCTGATCGCTCAAATCTGCTCGTACAGCCTTTGCCTCAAGATAGAACTGAATGCGGCCATCTATGTAAAACCCGTAGTCAACGCGGTCGCCGCTAATGGCCTCCTCCATTCGCACCTCGTCCGTATCTATCGGCCATCCGAGAGCGCCGAATAGTGGCTCGATAAGGTTTTTCTTGGTGTCCGATTCCGTATACTAGAAAAGATTGCCGCGCAGCTTGCTGCGAGGGCAACGAGATAAGGTGTATGTTTGTTGAATG
>JBBUAA010000033.1:0-1728 GCA_038061075.1 Patescibacteria group bacterium
ATGCTGAGCGAGAAGACGGAAGGCAAAGCGGTCATCGTCGCCGATGTGGGCCAGCACCAGATGGTGGCGGCACGCTACTACCAATTCCGCTCTCCCGACAGCTACATCACCTCGGGCGGCTTAGGCACCATGGGCTTCGCGCTCCCCGCCGCGATGGGGGCCAAGGTGGCCGACCCTTCCAGAGAAGTGATTGCGATTATCGGTGACGGCTCGTTCCAGATGAACATACAGGAGCTGGGCACGATACGGCAGGAGAAATTGCCGGTGAAAATAATCATTCTCAACAACCGCCACCTCGGCATGGTGCGCCAATGGCAGGAACTCTTTTTCGAGGAGCGCTACTCCTATGTGCACATGGATAATCCCGACTTCAACAAAATAGCCGACGGCTACCATATGCCCAACGAACTCGTGGAGAAACGCGAGGACCTCGGCGGCGCGCTCGACCGGCTGCTGGCGTCGAAGACCAATTATCTCCTCGACGTGCGAGTGGAGAAGGAGGAGAATGTATTCCCGATGATACCGAGCGGGGCCACTATCGATGAGATACGGATAAAATAAATATGAACCCCGTTAGAGACCGCGGTCGCTCAGTCGCACATAGCAACCCCAATAATAATTGAAAATCCTATGACCAAACCAATTTCAAGTAGTCTACGACCGCGACCTGTCTCTAACGGGGTGAAAAAATACACTATCACCATCGAGTCCGAAAATGCCCCCGGCCTTCTCTACCGCATCGCGGGTACCTTACTGCGCAAGAAGATCAACATCGAATCGCTCTCCGTAAAGGAGGTCGACCCCAAGACGCACATCTCCCGTTTTACTCTCGAGATATTCCTCGAACCCATCCTGATGGAAAGGCTCATCAAGCAGCTAGAACGCATCGTCGAAGTCACCCGCGCCGAATACCGCGAGTCGTAGGGAAAGAAAGAAGGTCAGACCTTCTTATGCTAGGATATTGCTATGCGCGTTGAACCCTATGGCATTGATTCGATTCTGCATGTGATTAAGCGGGGTGCGCGCGGACTCCCAATCGTACGCGACGATCCGGATTGTTGGCGTTTTGTTCGACTTTTGTATTACGCGAACGACGAATATCGAAATGATTTTTGGGAAATCGAAACGGCATCGTTGGGTGTTTTCGGTCGTCCACGTTCATGGCCCGCGCGCAAACCAATCGTCAAAATACTCGCATGGGCCCTGATGCCAAATCATTTCCATCTCGTACTCAAGGAAATCGAAGAAGGCGGAATTGCAAAGTTCATGCAAAAGCTTTGCGGGAGCATGTCAATGAATTTTAATGTGAAGTACGGTGAGAAGGGGAGCATCTTTCAGGGTGCGTACAAAGGGAAAACACTTGATGACGACTTTTATCTGAGACACATAGCTCCATACGTGATGGTGAAGAATGTATTTGAAGCATATCCGCGTGGGTACGCCCGCGCTGTCGCAGAATTCGACCGTGCATGGAAGTGGGCCGTAGAAGAGTACAAGTTTTCGAGTTTGCCAGACTACGCCGCCAAAAGGATCTCGCCGATAGTCGACAAAGATCTGCTCGGAGATTTTTTCAGTTCCCCGGGAGCATTTCGGGCATATGCGAAAGAAATGATTCGCAATCGGACGGTCGAGTCAAATAGCGATTTATTCTCCGTAACTTTTGAAGAAAAGAAGGTCTGACCTTCTTTCCTAACTAGTTATCGCTTAATGTGTATATTAATCTTATAA
>JBBUAA010000034.1:0-5592 GCA_038061075.1 Patescibacteria group bacterium
TGGCAGGCGTACGTCTTGCAGAAATGCGTGACGCCGTTCCCGTCGGCAAGAAAATACAAATAATCGCTTTTGGTCGGGACCGCAGCGGCGAGGAGCGAGTCGAGCGAAGGACTGCCGATGGGGGTCGGCGGAAGACCCTTGTTCTTGTAGGTGTTGTACGGAGAATCGCTGATGAGGTCCTTCATCGTGAGATCGAACGTGCCTTTGCCTATCGTATAGAGGAAGGTGACGTCCACTTGGAGCGCCATGCCTCTGGTCAGTCTGTTCCAGAGCACACCCGCGATGAGACGGCGGTCTTTTGCGTTGCGCGCCTCGCGCTCGACGATGGAGGCCATGGTGACGATGTCGGAGAGCGAATGCGTGGAGCTCGCTATCTGGGGCGCAATGGTCGCGATGTGCTGTTCGAAATTCTGCCGCATCGCCCGCATCACCGTCTCCTCGGTCGCGTTGGGAAGGAAGAAATAGGTATCTGGAAAGAAGTACCCTTCCAGTGGCTCCGCCTGTGCCAAAAACTCGACCGAATCAAAGCGCTCAAGCGTGGAAGAGAATATGAGCGAGATGTCTTTCGTCATCGCGCCCTCGGGAATGCGGATGCGGATGGGTTCGAGCCCGTATGCGCCGATAGATATCGCGCGCGCCACCCTGAAAATATCCTGTGGCTCTTTGAAGAGATAATCCCCCGCATGCACATCCCGCTCGTGGCCCATCGCGGTCACGAGGAGGTCGAGCGCCGTGCCCGAACGGACGACGTTGCCCTCTTCAAGAATGATTCCAATCGAGGAGAGCGGTAGTCCCTCGGGCACGCCGACCAGACGATTGACGGGGAACGCGTCGGGAGGCCGTATGAGCTGGAGGTACGCGAAAATCGCGACCCCGCCGACGACGATGGCGAAGAGTAGCGTCCGGCGATTCGTGTGCGCGCGCCAGCGTTGCGAAAACCGGTCCAGCAATGCATGACTTTTCTCGAAGAGTCGTTCGAGTTTTTGTTCAAGAGGTTCCATTTATTTCGGCAGGTTCGGCGGCGGTTCGGCTTTCTTGGCAGGAACGCGCTCAATGCCCGGCGTCTTGATACCGCTCGACGGCGGATGCCAAATCGTCGCGATGACTTCGGTAGACATCATGTTGTGCGGAAGAATGTACGGAGAGTAGAAATGCGAACGCCGCCGGTAGCAATCAAAAAATCTGCGGGAATGCAGGTCCCAGCGGTAATCCCACATGTCCTGATACGGATAATCAAAGGGGGTGTGCCACCGGCGCGGGCGCAGTTCGTTCAAATACTGCTTGTTCGCGACCGGACGCATAATCCATTTCACCGCAAAGTAGCCCGCAGGGTTGAACACTTCGGGACTCGCGATATACACGCCGCGCACACCGACATTGAATGGATGCTTGCCGAGATTGCGTTCCATCGCCTTTATCTGCTCGGTCTGGCGGTAGAACTGGATACGCACGGAGCGCCGCCACGGCTCTTTCTCCGGGTCCCCCACGGCTTTTTTACGGAT
Source organism: Patescibacteria group bacterium (assembly GCA_038061075.1). Lineage (GTDB taxonomy): Bacteria > Patescibacteriota > Minisyncoccia > Phycocordibacterales > UBA2100 > UBA10103. The sequence continues at coordinate 1,503 of JBBUAA010000034.1, forward strand.
ATCCTCGACTTCATCTTGTATCATTCCCACGTAGCGGCTTTCCGTTTCGAACCATTTACCCTTGGGCTTGCGGCGGACATCCTTGCAGGTCGTGAAAACGATCTGAACCCACACCTGCTCCTCCGGTCGGATATTCGACATGGACTCGATGATCTCCGCGAGTGGATCGACTTTGTATTCTTCTTTCGGGTCCTTCTCAAGCTCGAACTCAACATATGTTTTTATCGGATAAGCGTCACTGCGCGGTTCGTACCGGTAATCTTGGGCGTACACGGTATATACTTCCGGATCGAATTTGAATTTCGACGCGTAATCCTCGACCTCGACGAGCTCTATCTCGGGATACTGCGCATAAAACGATGCCTCGGTGATGCGGCGGTGCGTGGCCCATGTCCACACGTAGAAGTGCATCTCTCCGCCGAATGAGGCCATCTCCAAAGAGAAAATCGGACGCACCTGCCCCTTCCATTTGCGATGAAAGTACGTCGTCTCACCTTGGTCGATCCAGAGGTTGGAGAGCACCGCCTCCATCGCGCGCGGAGATTTCACGAGCTCGCGGGGCATTTTGACTTCCAGAAGTATCCCTTTTTTGCTCGTGATGAAATACGCCTGCACGTACCACACCCACGCCTTCCAGCCGCCTCCCACGGCCGCGGGCAATATCCAGATGGGCGAGGTGCCCACGACCCACGCGAATATAAAGAGCGGGAGGTCCGGTATCTGATGCCACAGTACGCCGAGCAAGCCCGAAAATAGTATGAAGAGAAAGAGCCCCCGCGACACGCCGAGAAGATTGCCCAATGTCCCTTCGACGAATTTATGGAGGTCGAGCGCGACGACCTCGTCGATTACGCTGCGGATGACCGTTGATGTCACCGGATCCTCCCCTTCTCGGCCTACGCCGGGAATCACATGAGCCATGCGCGAATTATATCATCCGACCGGCACCAAAAAACCGCGAGGGACCCCGCGGTGTGGGAAAAGAGGCCTTTTGTTCAGGCGGAAACCGAGTACCGTCCGTCGGGGAGCCGTGTGAAGATGGGATTCTGGAGATTGACACTGATTGTCGCGTCCTTCACGTAGCGTTCGCGTTTGACGCGCTCGATTATCTCGTCGCGGGTCAGAGGGCCTTCGCGCAGAAGTATTCCTTTGATGACCTCGCGCACGATGCCCGGCTCATAGCCCCATTCTTTCAGCGCATAGAGGCCGCGTCCGACGAGGACGAAACGATTGTCCTTGATGAGCTCATTGTGGGTGGTGGCGGGATGCGATTTTCGCGTGAAAAGCTTCTCAATCCCCTTCGCGACTTCGCTGAAATGCATCGGGCTTCCGTGGCGCTTGAGCGTGAGGAACGCGAAATCGCGCGTGTTCTTGATGCGCACGTGCGGACTATCTATCCTTCCCCATTCGCCAAGCGGATTTTTGCCGATGCGCTTGCTTAAGAGTAGCCATCGGGAGAGGACTTCCGGCGGACGGTTCTTGATGCCTTCCTGTTTCAAATATTTCGCAAAAAGTTCGATGAACTCCTCTTCGGGTGTGAGGCGGTCGGACTCTATCGCGCCGTACAGATTCGCGAGCGAACGTTCCACCGCTTCGGCAAGCGCTTCATCGACGTGCCAGCGCGTCTTGAAATTCGCATCTTCGCGGCGGTCGGTGAAATGATGCGATACCGTAAGAAGAAAGATGATATGCGTGCGGTCGGCCTCGGTCTTCGGTATCTCGTCGAGAATGGTCTCCTCCGAGACGACCCCGCCCAAAGTATGTATGGCGCGTTTCAGGTCCTCCCACGCTTCTGCCTGCGCCGCATAGGTATCGGACTCTCGCACGACCGCGATGCTGTGATTTTCTATCTGGCGGATGCGCTCGCGCGTGATGCCGTATTCGCGGCCGATGGCATCAAGCGTACGGCTCTCGCCCTTTGCGGAAAGTCCGAAACGGTCGGTGAGCACCTTCCGCGAACGCTCCGGAAGGCTCGCGAGAAGGTCTTTTGTGACGGATTTGGGCTGAAATGAAAGCATAAGTTGACTTGCAGTATACACTGTGTTTTGTGTTATATCAAGGGCATAGGGGTGTGTCAACACCCTCTTTATAGACTAGTTCGATTCCCCCGCCCGCGCGTGCTCGCGCGTGCGTGATTCTCCTCGTGTCTGCCTCCGGCAGACACTCGGCCCCTTCGGGCTCCTCGCGGAGGAATCATCCACATCTTAACCACACTTTGCCGCGCCGAAGCACGAAGTGCGAAGGAGGGCGAGGTGCTAGAATCCCACCATGGCAGAGAAACATTTGAAGGTCCCACCGCAGGATATCGAGATGGAGCGCGCGCTTCTCGGTGCCCTGCTCCTGAATCAGAACGCGATGTACGAAGCCGCCGATGTCGTCGGCGTCGATTCTTTTTATTCCGGCAAACACCGCACTATTTATGACGCGATGCTTAGTCTCTACGCCAAGGGAGAGCCTATCGATGTCGTTACGGTCTCGAGCAAGCTGAAAGAACGCAAACAGCTCACTGATATAGGGGGCAGCGCATACCTCTCCGAGATAGCCGGTACCGCCGCCTCTCCCGGAAGCGCGCGGCATTACGCGGAGGGCGTGCAGACGAAATTTATTTTGCGCTCTCTCATTGACGCGGCATCGAAGATCGGTGAATTGGGATTTCAGGAGGACCGTGATATCGAGGAGATCCTCGATGAAGCGCAGTCGGCCGTTTTTTCCGTCACGCAGGCGCCGATGCTCCGTTCCTTCAGCACGATCAAGGAAGAGCTCACGGAGGCATGGGAGCGGCTCGAGCATCTGCAAAAACACAGCGGCTCTATCCGTGGCATCCCCACCGGCTTCCCCCAACTCGACAATCTTCTTGCCGGACTCCAAAAATCGGACCTCGTCATCCTCGCGGCGAGGCCTAGTATGGGAAAGACGGCACTCGCGCTCGACATCGCCCGCCAGACCGCCACGAAACACGGTACCCCCGTCGGTATTTTCTCGCTCGAAATGAGTTCCCAACAGCTCGTTGATCGCATGCTCGCGGCGCAGGCGGGCGTCAATTCGTGGCGTTTGCGCACGGGAAAAATTTCCAAAGACGACGAGTATGAACGCCTACAGGAAGGGATAGCCTCCCTTTCGGAAGCGCCCATCTATATTGATGATAAGCCTTCATCCACCGTGCTCACCATGCGCTCCGTCGCGCGGCGGCTCAAGATGGAGAAAAGTCTGGGACTCGTCATCGTCGATTATCTCCAGCTCATCACGCCGACCCATGCGCGGGCGGGCGATTCCCTCGTCCAACAGGTGACCGAGGTGTCGCGCTCGCTCAAGGCCATGGCGCGCGAGCTCGATGTCCCCGTCCTCGCCCTCTCGCAGCTTTCCCGTGCGGTTGAGACCCGTCGCGGACGCCCGCGCCTCTCCGACCTGCGTGATTCCGGTTCTATCGAACAAGACGCCGACGTCGTGATGTTCATTCACCGCGAAGACAAGATGACCGAAAATTCCGACCGCCCCGGCGTCGCCGAGATCCTTATCGAAAAACACCGCAACGGCCCCACCGGCAAAGTGGAGCTGCGTTTCGACGAGGAAAAGACGACCTTCCTCTCAATAGACAAGAGCGACTTCGGCGATTTCACGCCGGAGGCGGAAGTCGAGGCTGAAAGCGGAGCCGCCCCGTTTTAAATATGGACACGCCGTGTCCATATTTCATCAATGTTTCAATCGTATGAGTGACCCAATTGAACGACTGGTCTCGCTATTTGAGAGATTTCCGGGAATAGGCCTGCGGCAAGCGGGGCGCTTCGTCCAATTTCTTCTGCGCTCCTCTCCCGCCGTCCGCCGTGAACTCATTGACGCGGTGCAGTCGCTCGGCGGTTCCGTCCGTCAGTGTGCCGAGTGCATGCGCTATTTCAGCGGTAAAGAAAAAGTATGCGGAATTTGTTCCAACCCCCAAAGAGAGCACCACTCCCTTGCGGTGGTCGCGTCCGACTCCGACCTCGCGGCGCTGGAGCGCAGCGGCACATTCCGCGGACAATACTTCGTCTTGGGCGGTACCATCTCGCTCGTGTCGGAGAAAACGAACGGTCTGCGTATCAAACAACTGCTCGCC
>JBBUAA010000034.1:5692-15232 GCA_038061075.1 Patescibacteria group bacterium
AGCGAACTCGAATACGCCGACCCCGAAACCATCAAAAGCGCGCTGGAAAGCCGACGATAAAACCCACAAGTCAGGCTTGTGGGTTACGGCAGCGCGGTGATGCGGACTTTTGCGTACGGTTGGCGGTGGCCGCGCTTCTTGAAGTAGCGGCTCTTTTGGCGATAGCGGATGACGCTGATTTTCTTATCGCGGCCTTCCTTGACGAGTTCTGCGGAGACCTTGGCACCCGAAACATACGGTGCGCCGACCTGCGTCTCTTTGCCGTTGTCGGTCAAAAGCACCTTGTCGAAGGTAATCTTCGTCCCCTTCTCCGTGACGCCGTCGAGCTTCTCAATATCCAAGACGCTGTCCTGTGTGACGACGTATTGCTTGCCTCCCGTTTCGATAATAGCTATCTTTGCCATAGTCGCGGCAGCTTACGATACTTTGGCAGACGTTGCAAGGGTGAATATATTACTATTCGTTCCCCGCGAGGCTTGGACGTTCTATCAACGGGGTCTCGAGATCCGCGGATGTCCCTGTTATCCGAAGCACATCCCTGTCTATTTTCCCAAGTTCTTTTGAGCCTGTGTTGAAGTGATTCACCGTCGTCGAGAGCGCATTGCCGAGTTTTTTGTAGTAATCCTGATACGCGTTGAGGTGGCGGCCGAGCGCCTCGACATTCTTCGCGATATCCTTGGCCGTCTCTTCTATCTTAAAGGCCTTGAATCCGTAGAGCACCGACTGCAGGTATGCGGCAAAGGTCGTCGGGCTGACGATGATGACTTTCTTTTCGTTGTAGGCGTAGTCAATGAGATTGCGTGTGTTCACTTTTACCGAGCCGACTTCATTGATAAGCAGGTCGTAGTAAATCGCTTCTGCGGGAATGTACATGAAGGCGAATGGAAGCGTGCCGTCTTTCGGGCGCACGTACTTCGATGTCTCGTCGATGCGCATCTTGAGGTCGTTCTTGAATTGCTTTTCCAATTCCGCACGCTGCGTGTCGTCTATCGCATTCACAAGACGCTGATAGTTGTCGAGCGAGAATTTCGCGTCTATCGGTATCACTCCCTCTTTCGTGACCACGACCGCATCCACCGTCTCCCCGCCGGGGAATTCGTATTGCATTTTGTAGGAGCCGGGCGGCAAAATATTCGAGAGGATGAGTTCGAGCGATGCTTCACCGAGATTTCCCCGCTGTTTTTGATGCTTCAAGACCTTTTCAAGATTCGCCAACTGCTCGGCAATGACCATGAAGCGCGTTGTCGATTCATTGGTCTTCGTCTGCTCGACGCGCACCTCGGTCAATTGCTTCGCCACCAAGTCGCGGATATCGGACGCGAGCCGCTGTGATTCGCCGAATTGCGACTTCATCGACTCGAACATCCGCGTCGTGCCTTCGCCAAGCTTGCTTTCCATCGTGCGCGAAAGTTCCTGCATCTGTTGCTGGAGCAAAACCATGCTTTCCAAGTCTTGCGGTTTTTTAGCCGTATTTCGGGCATTCCAGACGAAGTAGCCGACAACTGCGAGATTCAGTACCAAAAGTCCGACGATAAGCCACTCCATTGGGCGATTGTACCATGTGAAGTTTCAGCCCGTGGTGTATACTTTCTTTCATGTTGAGCCAGAAGATACGTACTGACATGACCGCCGCGATGAAGGCGCGGGATGCTTTGCGCGTCGGGACGCTTCGCGGCGCTCTCGCCGCCTTCACCAATGAACTCGTCGCCAAGGGCAGGAAGCCCACGGAAGAACTCGTAGACAATGATGCGGTCACGGTCTTGAAGCGGCTCGCCAAGCAGCGTAAGGAAGCCGCGGAGGTCTATACGAAAGGCGGCCGCGTCGAGCTCGCGGAGAAAGAACAGAGCGAATTGAAAATCATTGAGGAGTATCTGCCGCAGTCGGCTCCGCGTGAAGAGATAGAAAAAGTCGCGCGCGCAAAAATGGCGGAGCTCGGCGTGACCGATGCCTCCGGCATAGGCAAGCTCACGGGCGCGGTGATGAAAGAATTCGCGGGACGGGCGGACGGCAATGACGTGAAGGGGGTGGTCGCATCGCTTTTCAAATAAATATGATCGATGAACTAAAACCGAAAGCAGAGGAAGAAAGAGTTCCGCGAGCAGGTGAGCCTGAAGAGGTGGAGAATGTGGCGGTTGAACGTACTGCGAATGGAGTCGCCGGCGAACTCAAGGCCGCACAACGTGACGGTAGGGTCGTTATTTCTTTGCAACAACTAATCCGTACCACTCTTCAAACTCCTCAAGAGGGGTATGTTCCCATGGCAGAAAAACGCGCATGGACGATGGTCATGCCTGTTATACAACGTCTTCAGGACATGGCGAAGGAGGAAACGGCAAAAGGCGACGAGCAATTGGACAATGCGTTGAAGAAACTCGTCAGGCCTGCACACGATATAGATAAACGACCGGAATCATCCCCCGACTTCAATCCCCTCGGCATCAACAAAAAAGAATAGGCTCTCCTCAAATCTTAAAACGATGCGGAGGGTTGGTAGCGCGCGAGCATGACGGAAATGCCCGATGCGAAGGCGGCGAGCACAAGCGCGGCGGCAAATGCCAGCGGTAGCGGGACCGCGAGCGCGAGTGCGCCTATCACGATGCACATCGCTATCCTTCCTATGCCAAGCACTATTTCCTTAAGGGCGGTGTATTCATCAATGAATGCTCCCTTGTCGGCGCTCTGCTCGAAAGCGAAAGGGTCGACGCTCGTCCCCCGTGGATGCTGGGTCGCGTAGGAGTACGCGTCGGCGACGACGACACCGACCGGCGTCCCCGCGGCGAAGCGCATGACCCACCCCGACACATTGATGACGACGCGGACGGGCACGGAGCTCTCGACACGGAATGTCGAGAGGAGACGCCCGAACAGGCGCCGTGACAAAAGAATGAAAAGCAATGTCAGACTGAAGACAATTCCCAAGACACCGTACGACGAACCAAGAATGAGAAAGATGGCGAGCGGCCACACCAGAAAGAGCGCTGCCCCCTCAAGCCCGTCGAAAAATGATTGCACAACGAGGCCGCTATGCTTGCGGCTCAATATCTGTTTGAACGTATACACATAGGGCCACGAGAACCGTTCATGGCGGTCCGTCACCCAAAGCGCGGGGAGGAGGGAAAGGGCGATGATGGCCGCCGTGCCGAAGACGATGTGCAGTATCCCGAACGGCACCGTCGTGATGGTCAATCCCGCGAAAAGCGGCATGAGCGCGACCAGTATCTCATAGATGACCGGCATGCGGAATTCATCTTTGGGCGTCGCCGCACGGATGAGCTGATAGGGCACGAAGTACAGTGCGCGGTATATGCCGAGCAGTATCGCGAAATATGCAACTCCCCATGCGGGGGAGAGGGCGGCGAACGTGCCGCTCATCGTGGCACCGAGAGCAACGAACGCGCCCGCCGCAAACACGACTCCCCACACGAGCGACCGGCGGGAGCTTTTGCGCAAGTGCGCCGCCGCGGTGGGTGTGAACGCGATGGTGATGCCGTGCGAAAGTCCGTAGAGAATTGCGGTCGCCGCGATGGCGCGCGGCTGTGAGCCCGAAAGGGCGGCAAGATAATCGAACATCAGTATCCACGCGAACACATTACCCATCGCAAGTCCTGTGCGCAGAAGGAAGCGGTGCGCATCGAGCGCGAGCCCCGCTGTCGGCGGGGCGAGCGCTCCTCGCGCAGTAGTACCCACTGCCGTAAGGTTGGTCATAATTAGAGCGTGTTTAAAAACCTCCGGATGCGAGGCGCGGAGAAGCGGGCGAGGAGACGTATGACTATACGGCGACGAGCACGCTGAGGCTCCGCAACGACGCAGATGGGGTTTTTAGACATGCTCTACTAGAGATCTTCGGGCGGTCTGCGGTAGAATCGCTCAAAGCTCGGATACAACGCGAAGAGCGGAAAAAGTGCGACGAGCGCGTATCCGACCCACACATTCCAATCGGCGTACAGCTGCCATCCCGTAAGCGGGACGGAAAATATCATGTCGAGAAGCGCCATCATGATCCCCCATGAGACCGAGTACGGCAGGATGTCTCTCCACGAGTGCGCACGAAGCGAGCGTCCCGCGACTACCGCGACCGCGAGGAGAACGAGAAGGCCGACGACACGCGGGGCGGCTCCATCGACAAAGCCGTACGTGACAAAACCTGACCATAGAAGAAACATAGTCGCATAGATGCCTATTCCCCACCCGAACAGCAATCCGTATCTCATCCCGTTAGAAGTAGGAAGCTTGCGCTTCCGACTCGGCTATTGCGATTGGTAATCATTTCGACCATATTGAAATACACGCACGGATAATGCGATTCTAAACTTCCGCAACTTCTAACGGGACTCATGCCTCCATTATGAATGAAAACAGCCCCGACGTCATGTCGGGGCTGTTTATAAAACAAACGTAAGGCTACCAACTGCGGCCACCGCCGCCTCCGTTGCCTCCCCGTCCGCCTCCGTATCCGCCGCGGTCGTTGCCGCCGCCTCCACGGAAGTCGCGTCGCGGGCGTTCCTCCATCGGGCGCGCCTCATTTACCGTGAGCGTGCGTCCGCCGAAGTCCTTCCCATTCCACAATTCGATCGCCTTTTGGGCGTCCTCATCGGAAGACATTTCGACGAAACCGAAACCCTTCGAGCGACCGCTCATCTTGTCCATGATGATGACGGCAGACGTGACGGTTCCGGCCTGTGCGAAAGCCTCCTTGAGCTCAGTATCGGTCGTGCTGTAGGGCAGCCCGCCGATGTATAGCTTCTTAGCCATGACTCTGTATGTGTGTTTTCCTTTAAAAAATGTAAACCAACCTTTCTCTGCTCTGTGTGTTGGTTCACCATACGGAGACCAGACCCTCAAAGCATCAGAAACCTTACATTCGCAGGCATCATACCCTGCCCTACATGGTAGTCAACTGTGAGTAGTGCGCTATCCACAGGCTGCTCTCTATGTATACTGTAGCCACTATGGCGGAAAAGAACGGCTCGGTGTTCGCGAATCTCGCGCTTGAATTCGTCCGCGTGACCGAAGTGGGCGCCATCGCGGCGGCGAAGTGGGTCGGCAAAGGCGACGGCAAGGCTGCCGATCAGGCGAGCGTCGACGCGATGCGCTCGTATTTCAATATGATCGACTTCAACGGCGTCATCGTTATCGGCGAAGGCGCGAAAGACGAGGCGGCCGAACTCTACATCGGCGAAAAGCTGGGGAAAGGGACGGGGCCCTTGTGCGAAGTAGCCATTGACCCGCTCGAGTGCACCGACTCCGTCGCGCACGGGCGCAGCAACGCGCTTTCGGTCATAGCCACCGGCCCCGAAGGCTCCCTCTATCACGCAGCCGATTCGTACATGGAAAAAATCGCGGTGGGCCCGCAGGCGAAGTCGGTCATCGATATCGACGCCACGCCCGCAGACAATATCAAACGTGTCGCCAAGGCGTTGAGTAAGGAGGTGTCGGAAATCACCGTCGCGATAATCGAACGCGAACGCCACGAAAAGCTTATCAGTGAGGTGCGTGCGGCGGGAGCACGCGTCCTTCTTTTTACCGACGGCGATGTCGCGATGGCCATCGCCACATGCAAAGGGAGCTCTCCCGTCGACATGCTCATGGGCATCGGCGGAAGCGCAGAGGCGGTACTGACCGCAGCGGCCATGCGCTGCCTCGGCGGAGAGATACTCTGCCGCTGGAAACCGAAAGATGCGAAGCACGTAGCCCGTCTCAACGCGGCAGGGGTCACCGACTTCTCACCTGTTTTCAGCTCGACCGACCTTGCGCGCGGCGACAACGTCAGCTTTACCGCCACGGGCGTGATGACCGGCCCGCTTGTAAAAGGGGTGACGGTCGGTGCACAATACACCAACACACATTCCATTGTGATGTCGTCGAATCCCCGCACGGTCCGCTATATCAGTACGAGACACTTAAATAGTTAGTAGTTCGTAGAACGTAGTTAGTAGTAAAATACATGTATGAATATTGAAACTCTTAAGCAGACAGCGAAGGCGATGGTCGCTGAAGGGAAAGGCATTCTCGCGGCCGATGAAAGTGCGGTGACATGCAAAAAGCGTTTCGACAGCGTGAATGTGGAATGCACCGAAGATAATCGTCGCGCATACCGCCAGACGCTTTTCACCGCCGTCGGCCTCGAAGCGTACATCAGCGGCGTCATTCTCCACGATGAGACCATTCGCCAGAAAGGCGCAGATGGGAAACGCCTTGCTGAAATTCTTTCCGAAAAAGGTATCCTCCCCGGCATCAAGGTGGACGGCGGACTGAAGAATCTTGCGCTCCACGGCGAAGAAAAAATCACCGAAGGTCTCGACGGCCTGCGCGAACGACTTGCCGAATACAAAACGCTCGGCGCAAAATTCGCCAAGTGGCGCGCAGTCATCACTATCGGCGAGAATATACCGTCGGAAGCGTGCGTGAGCGCCAATGCGCACGCGCTCGCCCGCTACGCGGCGCTGTGTCAGGAGGCGGATATCGTGCCGATGATCGAGCCGGAGGTCTTGATAGAGGGCGGCCACACGCTCGAAGAGTGCTACGCGGTCACCGAGACCGTCCTCGAAGAAGTGTTTGAGGAATTAAACCATCAGGGCATTGCTCCCGAAGGCACTATCCTCAAGGCGAGCATGGTCATAGCGGGCAAAAAGGCGGCAAAGCAGTCGACCGTCGAAGAAGTGGCGGACAATACCGTCCGTGTGCTGAAGGCGACCGTACCCGCCAATCTCGCGGGCGTCGTCTTCCTCTCCGGCGGGCAGGGCGATGAACAGGCGACCGCGCACCTTGATGCGATGAACCGTTCGACTCTGCTCACGGCAAGTAAACTCCCGTGGCCGCTCACCTTCTCATACTCCCGCGCTATCCAAAATCCGGTACTCAAGAAGTGGTCGGAAAATCCTGCGGCCAACGTAGCGGCCGCGCAGGACATCCTCCTCTTCCGTTCAAAAATGAATTCTCTCGCCGCACAAGGCAAATATTCGAGCGAGATGGAGAACGAGCGCCCGTACTGAAGGTATGCTCCCTTTCAAAGAAAAGAGAGCACCCAAGGTCCCTGAAAAAATTACGCAGGCTCCGGCGTGGTTCAAGAATGAGCTAGAAAAGTTTGCTCGGCCAGGGACGAATGAGCAGGAGGTTTTTACTCGCTACGCCTTCAGGCTATGCGGAGGAAACAAAGAGCGGGCTCAAGATGCAATGCAAAATGCTCTCATACAGGCTCTGAAAAATCATCAACAATTCGAGCGGGGTACCAACATGGGAGGTTGGCTCTCCACGATTATAAAGAATGGGCTCAAAAGTGATTATAAAAAACAGCAAGTTCGAATGAGAAACGATGACGACGTCCAGACTTCCTGGATTGATGCCACAGAAAATCCCTTCCTTGCCATAGAAGAATCAGTATCGAGGACACGAAGAGCTGAGCGCATCGCAAAAATGTCAGCTGAAACACAGCGAGCAATTCTTGCGGTCTATAGGCTGGGTTCTTTTAAAGCTGCGGCAGCAGAACTGGGCACATCAATAGCTAACGTTAAAGAACTTTTGGAAAAAGTTAACGACCAACTTTCTGCAGTGGAGGGCGGGCATCCTACAGCGCAGGCGGCTCCTCGTCAAAGAGAAATAATTGACGACTTCCTTTCAGAAAAAGACTTGGAAACATACCTTCCCCAGCTCACGGAGCAACAGAGGACGGTTTACACGGCAGTTGTAATCAACGGAAAATCGTATGGGGAGGCGGCGGAAATATTTCGTGTTGCTGAAGGCACAATCAAATCTAGTCTGTCTCGGGCGAGGAGTAGACTAGCGGAATTTAAGGGGATTGAAATTGACATGTCCACGCATACAGAACGACTGCGTTCTTGGTTCAGAGACAACCCGAAGACGTTCAGGGAAGCGGTAAAAGGTCTACCTTCTTATCTGCAGCGTGTAGCAAACTTATTGATCGTCGAAAGCAAATCACCTACAGAAATAGCTAGTTTGCTTAAATTACCCATTAACACGGTCAAAAGTCAGAGGCATTCACTGTATCAGAGCCTCTCAAATAGATAGCCAGACCAATGGAAATTCTCGTCTTCCGTTCAAAAATGAATTCTCTCGCCGCACAGGGTAAATATTCGAGCGAGATGGAGACGGAGCGTCCGTATTAAGCATGTTTATTCTTTCGGTAGGTCACAGTTTCATGGCCGAAAGCCGTGCAAGGTCTTCGTCGCTTAAAGGTAATTGATCAATGGAAGGCAAAGAACGCGGGGCGTCACGGTGCTTAAATATGTGGATTGTTGCGACTGCGGTGCTGCTCTGACCTCGGACATCCCTAAAAGAAATTTGATTTGTCTCACAAAACGGCTTACTAGAAAGCCTGTTAAGGCTGTTTGCAAGGATTGCGGCACTGTACGGAAAATCTAGGATATCAGCATAAATATCCCCGTCTTGTGCCATGCGCGTATACAACTTGCTCAAAAGGGCATACAGCTTGACATGCGTTGCGACATGCTCGCCATACTTTAAAAGTCCGGCAATCGGAGACATGAAGACACAGCTGACAGGAGTGTTTTGAGCATCTATTGCCCGCATCAATCTGTTTACGTCTTTCGTCACGAATATGTCTCCGGCAACGATAGTGCGTGATTCAGTATCGGGTATCCCGGCAAACTTTTGTAGTGTGAACCCGATCGTATGATCCGCGCCGATACTCTTTGCGTCGGCAACTCCACATACATCGACAACGAGTACGTGCTCTCCGCGTTCGTGGCGGGCGGCGAGACGCTTGGGTAGTGTTGCGATGTTCTCAAAATTGTCTGCAAATCTTGATAAATATTTCTTGGCGTCCATGCCATATGATCCCCATGGGGTCCCCTGCATGGTCATGGTTCCATTCTCGTCCTCAACCTTCTGTTTTGTGCGAGACCCAACACTTTCAATGGATTTCCTCATCTGCTCGCGAGTCTCCGAAGATCCCTTTCGCGGACCAAACAAATCATCGAGAGAATCTTTTTTTGCGTTCATGGATCAGATCACACCGAATTTCTTTCCGACAGACGTGAATTTCTCGACCGCTTTTTTAATGTCAGACTCGGTGTGCGCGGCGGAGATTTGCACGCGGATGCGGGCCTTGCCTTTGGGGACTACGGGGAAGGCAAAGCCGATGACGTAGATGCCCTCGTCAAAAAGCGCTTTCGCCATTTCCACCGCCTTCTTCTCGTCGCCGAGCATTATCGGTGTGATGGGGTGCTGCGCATCGGAGACGGCGAATCCGTTCTTCTTCATGAGTTCACGGAATAGCTTTGTATTGGCCCATAATCGCTCGCGATATTCGGGATGCGATTTGAGGTAGTCGATGACGAAGAGCGACGTGCCGGTGACGGCGGTATCAAGAGAGTTGGAGAAAAGATACGCGCGCGAACGGTTGCGCAAATAATCCGCCGCCTCTTTTCGCGTTGCGGTAAATGCGCCGCCCGCGCCGCCGAGTGCCTTGCCGAATGTGCCGGTGACAAAATCCACGCGCCCCGCGACGCCGCACGCTTCCGGTGTCCCGCCGCCATGCTCGCCCATCACACCCGTCGCATG